>JBEIRQ010000005.1:0-20705 GCA_040375885.1 Methylococcus sp. | reverse complement strand
GTGCGATTCGATCAGCATCACCACCTATCAGGATCATGCTGAGGGGGCCATCAGCCCGCTGGCTCTCTTGATGATAGACCCCCTCAATCAAGCCCACCGCAGCCAACAGGCACCCGGCGGCCATGCCTTGTGATGTCTCTCGCTGAGGTGATGCATTCACTGTGACGGGGAGGTGGAAGGATTGAAGGGCGTGGGTGTTCCCTGTTAGCGCAGCCTGCATCGTCTGAAGCCCAGGAGCGATATAGCCCCCTTGGTGGCGACCTGAAGGATCGAGGATATCTATCGTGATGGCCGTCCCACAGTCCACGATCATAGCAGGCAGTGAGGTCACCGACTGAAGCCCCAACAGTCCGAGCCAACGATCAACCCCCAGCGTTTGAGGCTCCCTGTAGCCATTGATAATGCCCCAAGCCTCTACCTGGGTCTTGGCGATGAAGACTTCAAGCTGCCACGCCTTACGAATCCAAGCGATGATCAGGGATTCAACGACGGCGCCTGCCACATTCGACAGGGCGATGGCCTCAGGTGGAATCAGGTCACCCCATGTCGCCTCAAGGGCTTCTTGAAGAGACTCTAAGGCCTGATCGAAGGGCTTTCCAAGGTGAAGACCCTGATCGTCCTCAACCGCCCATTTGATTCTTGAATTGCCGACATCAATCAAAAGGAGCGTCTTCATCGAACTCTCGGGCGCAGCCTGACATCACCTGAGGCATAGGCTTTGAGAGTCCCCTCTTCGTCCTCGAACAGCAACAGTCCTTCCTGGTTAATATCCACAATCCGTCCTATCACTCTCCGGTCACCCACCTCAAGGGTCGCCGCCTGTCCCTGATGGGCATGAAACGACCGCCACTCATCAAGATAAGGTAAAAGCCCCTCGTTGGGGTAATGCTCTAAAAGCGGCAAGAGATGATTAAGGAGGGTACTAATGAGAAAATTCCGACCAGGGACAACCCCTTTAAAGAGGGCGTGGAGATCGATCACAGGTTGGTCTATCTCCTTCATCATCTTATTCGGTAATTGACGATTGATACCGATGCCAATGACCACCCCTGAAGGGCCATGCGCTTCTCCAGTCATCTCCATGAGAATCCCTCCAAGTTTGGCCCCTTCCACCAGAAGGTCGTTTGGCCACTTGAGGGAGACGCCCAAGAGCCCCAATGATGAAAGCGCTCTGATCAGGATCACTCCCACGGCAAGACTGAGGCCTGCGACCTCGGCAGGCTCTTGAAAACGCCACAGCAGCGAGAGGCAAACGTTAGATCCAAAAGGGGCCACCCAGGAGCGGCCAATGCGCCCTCTCCCAGCCGTCTGGTATTCGGCGAGACAAACACTGCCCGTGGGCATATTAGCCTCAAGCGACCGCATCAACCTGGAGTTCGTTGAATCAATCACCGCGTGGCATTCGAGGACTCCCATGAGGCCCCTGGCCTTCGGTGACAGGGCTTCTAGGATGAGCGTCTCATCCAGCCATTCAATCGGCGCAGCCAGCCGGTAGCCTTTTCCGGGCCACGCGACAATGTCGACCCCTAAGGCCTCGAGGCGGCGAACATGTTTCCAGATCGTTGCCCGGCTGACCCCTAAGTCGTCAGCGAGTTTCGTACCTGAATAAAAACCGCCGCCCTTAAGCCGCCTGAGAACGGCCTTATCCAGCGCATCGATCCCCTTCAACGCTTAGCCCCTTCATCAAGGGCTTTTAACCGGGCTATTTTTTCGGCGATCTTGATCTCGAGACCGCGCGGTGCGGGCCGATAATATTCTCGAGGCTTTAGACCTTCTGGAAAATAGGATTCCCCTGCCGCATAGGCCTCAGGTTCATCATGGGCATATCGATAGGCCTTTCCATAATCCAGCGTCTTCATTAAATCCGTCGGCGCATTCCTCAGATGAAGAGGGACTTCATGACTTCCTGAAGAGGCAACATCCGCCTTCGCCATCTTGTAGGCGGTATAGACGGCGTTGCTTTTTGGGGCTGCCGCTAAATAAAGAACGGCCTGAGCCATGGCGAGCTCCCCTTCTGGACTCCCAAGACGCTGCTGGACATCCCAAGCATTCAGCGATAGTTCAAGGGCCCTGGGATCTGCATTCCCCACGTCCTCACTCGCGATCCTGACGATACGACGCGCTAAATAAAGGGGATCAATCCCGCCATCGAGCATCCGACAAAACCAATAAAGGGAGGCATCTGGCGCACTGCCTCGAACCGATTTATGGAACGCGGAAATCTGATCGTAAAAGGCCTCCCCACCCTTATCAAAGCGCCTAGCATAGGCCCCGCCGAGGATCTCCTTGGCGATTTCAGGCCCAATAACCGTCTCCTTAGGCCCAAGAAGATCAACGGTCATTTCGAGGAGGTTGAGAGCCTTTCGGGCATCCCCATCCGCCGCTTCTGCATACCATTGATCGACACCCTCAAAGAAGCCGATCTGACGCCCTCCAAGCCCTCGCTCGCCATCTAAAAGCGCTTCCCGCATCACCCGTTTCAATTCGTCTATGGACAAGGACCTTAAGACATAAACCCTTGCTCTTGAGAGGAGGGCGTTATTGAGTTCGAAGGAAGGGTTTTCAGTCGTCGCACCAATAAAGCAGAAGGTTCCATCTTCAACATGGGGAAGAAAAGCATCTTGCTGCGACTTATTAAAGCGATGGACCTCATCAACGAAGAGAAGGGTTTGACGGTTTGACCTCTCGCGCTCGAGGTGCGCCGACTTGACCTCTTCTCGGATCTCCTTGACCCCCGAAAGAACCGCTGAAAGGGTGGCAAATGCCGCATCGGCATGGGTCGCGATGAGGCGAGCCAAGGTCGTCTTGCCAGTCCCAGGAGGTCCCCAAAAAATCATGGAATGGAGCCGTCCTGAACGAATCGCTTCGTAAAGAGGTTTTCCGGGCGCTAAAAGATGGCTTTGGCCGATATATTCCTCAAGGGATCGGGGACGCATCCTATCGGCCAAGGGTTTGGAAGTGTTCTCGCTCATGATCTAAAAAGAGTTTCTTTCGAAACCCCATTGTAATCCTCCCCTCAGAATCCGGTCACGATCCTTAGGGGCCTAGACCTCGCCTTCAACACGATCGATCAAGACAGCGAGCCTTAGAAGCTTCAATTAAAACGTGATATTGCGGTCTCGGTCGATGACCGCCTGGATGTAATCAGGCATCCCCTTAATGACCGCGCCCAAAACCAAATCCTCCTCTCCCATCTGCCGCGCGATCGCGCAGGCACTGCAGACCCAGATCGGGATGGATTCAGCTTGCGCAGTGGCCAAAAGATCCTTCAGGGGGGGTAAATTGACCCCCACCACATGATCGGCGATCCCTGGCCGGGCGAGAGTCACCGCTTCGTTCCAGAGCCAAATCACCACATCATGGCCGGCTTCCTTCGAAGCCTTGGCTGCAATAAAGGGCAAGGTGGCCATCGTCGGGTCATCGGTTCCTCGGCTCCCTGAAATAATCAGTGTGCTCATCCCTTGGTACTCCCCTTGTTGGCGGCCTTAAGGCCGGGTAGGTAAAAGCTATTTCTCTTCAAAAACATCGACGCCTTGGGGCGGTTTGAAGGCGAAAAGAGCCGGATCGATCTTGATTCCCGTCTTGAGATTTTCGAAATAGATACGGGTCAATTGCCCAAAGTTGTCACTCAACTCCATACCCACAAGAAGGTCATTTTCGATACCAATCTGAACATATTTGAAACCGCTCTCTTCAGACTTTGGAATCAATTTGATGATGGCGATCCCCTCTTCATCAGACTGGCTTTCAATCGTGAAGTTTTTTTCAAGGGGGACATCGCCGGTCAACAAAAGAGCGGGGGTCGATCCGATCGCCTGATTGAGTTTCTTCGCCGTCACCTGATCAAGATCCTTATCGAAGAACCAGACCTTACCCGCACTTGAGACGATTTCCTGATGGTACGGCTTCTCGTAATTCCATCTAAATTTCCCAGGACGCTGAAGATAGAACATACCGTTGCTGCGCTTCCCGAGATTCCCCTTTTCATCCACCTGAACCTGGACAAAGGACGCCTCAAGGGAGCTGGCCTTATTGAGAAAGGCTTTCAGTCGAGCTTCAGGGGATATCCCGCCAAAGACCGGCATGGAGAGCAATAAAAAAACCAGCGGAAAGGTTCGCTTCGTCATATTGAGAGTCAATTCCAAAAAGGGATAAGGCACAGGTTAGTGGATCGATAGCGCCAGTGCTTCGGCATAACCCGTGTAATCCCTAGGCGACAGGGCCAACAATCGTTGCTTGGCGTCCTCGGGAATCTCTAGGGCTTCGATAAACGACCTGAGCGTTGCGGCATCGATCCGTTGGCCACGGGTGAGTTCTTTCAGTTTTTCATAAGGCTTTTCTATGCCATGTCGCCGCATCACCGTTTGGATTGGCTCGGCAAGGACTTCAGGGTTCGCAGCGAGATCCGCCTCGAGAGCATCTCGGTTGAGAGCCAACTTACCCAGCCCCTTGAGGGTGGCCTCAAGGGCAATCAGAGTATGAGCAAATCCCACACCCATATTCCTGAGAACCGTCGAATCGGTGAGATCACGCTGCCAACGGGAGATGGGGAGTTTTTCAGCCAAGTGACCAAAGAGTGCGTTGGCTAGCCCCAGATTTCCTTCGGAATTTTCAAAATCAATGGGGTTGACCTTGTGCGGCATCGTGGAGGATCCCACTTCCCCGGCGACGGTGATCTGACGAAAGAAACCTAATGAGATGTAGCCCCAAACATCCCGATCAAAGTCCATGAGGATCGTGTTGAAGCGGGACTGCGCATGAAACAGCTCGGCGAGGTAATCATGCGGCTCAATCTGGGTGGTGTAGGGATTAAAAGAAAGACCCAATGATTCGACGAAACGCCGCCCAAAGAGGGGCCAATCGATGTCGGGGTAAGCCACTTGATGGGCGTTGTAATTGCCGACGGCCCCATTGATCTTGCCGAGGATTTCAACGCTCTCGACCTGCTGCAATTGGCGCTTAAGGCGAGCGGCAACGTTGGCCATTTCCTTACCCACGGTACTCGGCGTTGCTGGCTGACCATGGGTTCTTGAGAGCATCGGCTGACCGGCATAGTCATGGGCCTTCTCAATGAGGTCATTCAAGAGTCTTGCCATAGCCGGTAACATGACGACATCCCGTGCCGCTTTCATCATCAGCGCATAAGCGAGGTTATTGATGTCTTCAGAGGTGCAGGCAAAGTGGATGAATTCGCTAAGACTCTCGAGTTCCTGATGGCCGTTGATCTTTTCCTTCAGGAAGTATTCAACCGCCTTGACATCATGGTTGGTGGTGCGCTCAATTTCTTTGACCCGCTCAGCATCCTCGACACTGAATTCGCTCACGAGGAGATTCAGGATATGGGAGGCCTCCTGACTCAACGCCGGAACCTCTGGGATCAGGGGCTCGAGGGCGAGCGCCTCAAGCCAGCGAACCTCAACCTCCACTCTAAAACGGATCAGTCCATACTCACTGAGGATGGCGCGAAGCGGCGATACCTTGTTGGCATAACGGCCATCAACGGGTGAAAGATCTGTCAAAGCCATGTAAAAAATCCATTGGTCGGAAAGAAAAAACTAGGGGCATTCTAACTGGGTTGGCCGGTTTAAGCTCAGAGCAACCCTCGAGGCTCCCCTTGATAGGAGGTCTTTTCAATGACGCCACCACCCAGGCATTCATCCCCCTCATAGAAGACAACCGACTGACCCGGAGTGATTGCGCGCTGGGGCGCATCGAAAACCACCTCTGCCATCCCATCGCTAAGGAGCGTCACCGCACAGAGTTGATCCTCCTGGCGATAACGAACCTTCGCTTGGGCCCGGAATGAGGCGACTTCAGTTCTTTCCCGACACCAACACAACTGGCCGGCCAGAAGGCGATCTGACTGCATGAAGGGATGATCATGCCCTTGCCCCACAATAAGGACATTGCGACCAAGATCTTTAGCCAACACATACCAGGCCGACTCATCGCCGCCTCGAACGCCCCCAATGCCAAAGCCGCGACGCTGCCCCAGGGTGTAGTACATCAAACCCTCATGATCACCAAGGCGCTGGCCCTCGGGGGTTTCTATAGCCCCCGGCTGTGCCGGCAGATAGCGCTCCAAAAAGGTCTTGAAACGGCGTTCACCGATAAAGCAAATGCCAGTGCTATCCCTTTTTCGGGCATTGTCAAAACCCGCCACTTGCGCCAATCGACGCACCTCGGGTTTTTGAAGGCGACCGATCGGAAACAGTGTTTTTTGGAGCTGTTCTTGACCTAGTGTATAGATAAAGTAGGTCTGATCTTTATTGGTATCGACACCCTTCAAAAGACGGCAAGCCCCTGATTCCTCATCAATTCGAGCGTAGTGGCCGGTCGCAATGCGGTCGGCGCCTAAATCCCTCGCATAGTCGAGAAAAGCCTTAAACTTGATCTCCTGATTGCAAAGAATATCGGGATTCGGCGTTCTTCCTGCGGCATACTCCGAGAGGAACACTTCAAACACCCGATCCCAATATTCGGCCGCAAAATTGACGGTACGGAGCGGGATCCCTAAGCGATCGCAGACCTGAGTTGCATCTTTGAGATCCTCGATAGCGGTACAGAACTCGGTGCCATCATCCTCGTCCCAGTTCTTCATAAAGAGACCCGTCACTTCATACCCCTCTTTGAGGAGCACCTGTGCGGTCACTGAGGAATCAACCCCCCCCGACATCCCAACGATAATATGTTCGGGCATGATTTAAGCGATGAACGATTTCATGAGCGTCAAGGGGTAGTGCTCGCCTGAGAGATAATCGTCAACGCAACGAAGGACCAGAGGGCTCCGATGGCGATCGATCTCGGCCACCAGTTCGTCACGGTTGAGCCAGATGGCACGCTCAATACCTTCATCCAAGGGTCGATCCGCCTGATGATTGAGCACCCTGGCGGCGATAGTCATTCGAAGGTAACTGAGGCTTCCATCCGGGGTCGTCCAAAGATAGGCGCCGACGAGAAAAAGGGGCTCTACCCCAAAACCCGTTTCTTCAAGGGTTTCCCGGATCAAAGCGGCCACCAGTGATTCACCGCCTTCAACATGCCCAGCAGGCTGGTTGATCACCAATCGTCCCTGACGATCGCGCTCTTCGACCATGAGGAAACGGCCATGGTCTTCGACCACGGCGGCAACCGTCAGCCTTGGGCGGACGGGGGATAACAAGGAAGGTAAGACCATGAAAAAAAGACAAGAAGGACCTAAGAGGAGTCTTCTGGCTCACCGCCATAAACCTAGGCTTATTATGCCACAAGGGCAGGATTCACCCGACACACATCCCTCTTTTAGGACCCTTAGAGGAACTTCAAGTGGAGGACAGGTCTCCTATCCTGGTGGTATATTCAGCATCGAATGATCCCCTAAATCCATGAAAGGACATGGCCAGAGACCCCCAAGAAAAACACGATGATGACCTTTTGGTCCAAGAAGCTAAACCAAAACTCAAGCGGCCGCCGCTTTATAAGGTTTTTCTTCTGAACGATGACTTTACGCCGATGGAATTTGTCGTTGAGATCCTCAAGGTATTCTTCGGTATGGATGAAGAGAAGGCGACGCAAGTCATGTTGCATGTCCACACCCGGGGGATGGGGGTTTGCGGGGTGTACTCCAAAGATATCGCCGAAAGCAAAGTCCGCCAGGTGAACGATTTCTCAAGGGAGCATCAGCACCCGCTCCTTTGTGATATGGACGAGGCTTAACTGAAATAAAGGAAAAGGTTTCTCAACCCGCCGGGGTGACTTAAGAAAAAGTCACCCGAGCGACGAACCGGAATCGAGGCCGCTTTGGCCCTCATAGGAGATGACGATGCTAAGCAAAGAACTTGAGCTATCCCTGAACCAGTCCTTCCGGTCAGCCTATGAAAAGCGGCATGAATTTATTTCGGTGGAGCATCTCCTCCTTGCCATGCTCGACAATGCGGCCGCCATTGAAGTGCTCAAGGCCTGTGGCGCTCAGATCGAAGTGCTGCGCCAAGAACTCACCGAGTTCCTCGAGCAGACGACCCCCCTCATTGCTGCGGGTCTCAAGCGAGAGACCCAACCGACACTTGGATTTCAAAGGGTATTGCAGCGGGCCGCCTTCCATGTCCAATCATCCGGTCGCCAGGAAGTCACGGGGGCCAATATTTTGGTGGCCATCTTTAGCGAGCAGGATTCGCATGCTGTTTTCCTTCTCAATCAGCAGGAAGTTAGCCGCCTCGATCTGGTGAATTTCATCTCACACGGGATCTCAAAACTCCATGATGATTCCGGAACGCCTGAAAAACCAATATCGGTAGACGCCGAAGAAGGCGATTCGGGCACCGCCAATCCCCTTGAGAAGTTTGCCGAAAATCTCAACGAATTGGCTCGCTGTGGAAAAATTGATCCCTTGATTGGCCGCCGTCTTGAGGTCGAAAGAACCATTCAGGTTCTTTGCCGGCGCCGGAAGAACAACCCCCTCCTGGTCGGTGAAGCCGGCGTTGGCAAAACCGCCATCGCAGAGGGTCTCGCTAAGAAGATCGTTGATGGCGAGGTCCCGGAAGTCCTTCAAGGAAGCACCATCTACTCCTTGGACCTCGGTGCCTTGGTGGCTGGCACCAAGTACCGAGGTGACTTTGAGAAGCGCCTGAAGGCCTTGCTGGCGCAGCTGAAGAAAGAGCCGCACTCCATTCTCTTTATTGACGAAATCCACACCATTATTGGCGCCGGCTCGGCTTCTGGCGGCGTCATGGATGCATCTAACCTCATCAAGCCGGTACTGGCTTCAGGGGACCTTCGCTGCATCGGATCGACCACCTATCAGGAGTATCGAGGCATCTTTGAGAAGGATCGCGCGCTCGCCCGCCGCTTCCAAAAAATTGATGTCCTAGAACCCTCCGTCGATGAAACCTTTCAGATCCTCAAGGGCCTTAAGACCCGCTTTGAAGAACACCACCAAGTGAAATACTCCTTGGCGGCTCTAAGGACCGCCGCAGAACTTTCAGACCGTTACATTAATGACCGATACCTTCCAGACAAGGCGATCGATGTCATCGATGAGGCCGGCGCCGGCCAGCGCCTCCTCCCCTTGTCCAAGCGAAAGAAACTCCTCGGCACCTTTGAAATCGAGGAGATTGTTGCCAAAATCGCCCGAATCCCCCCGAAAACCGTGTCCACCAATGATAAGGACAAGCTGCGGGACCTTGAAAAGAACCTCAAGCTTCTGGTCTTCGGGCAAGATCAAGCGATCCATAGCCTCGCCGCGGCCATCAAACTCTCAAGAGCAGGGCTTCGAGATGCGCAAAAACCGATTGGCAGTTTCCTTTTCTCAGGCCCCACGGGAGTCGGCAAGACCGAGGTCAGCCGCCAACTCGCGAAGGTCCTTGGGGTTGAGCTCCTTCGCTATGACATGTCGGAATACATGGAGCGCCATACCGTCTCGAGGTTGATTGGGGCGCCGCCTGGTTACGTCGGATTCGACCAGGGGGGTCTCCTCACCGAAGCCGTCACCAAGCACCCCCACGCGGTCGTCCTGCTTGATGAAATCGAGAAGGCCCATCCCGATGTCTTCAATCTTCTGCTGCAGGTCATGGACCACGGCACCTTGACCGATAACAATGGTCGCAAGGCGGATTTCCGTAACATTATCTTGATCATGACCACGAATGCCGGGGTCACAGAAGGTGGACGAGCCTCTATCGGCTTTACCCATCAGGACCACAGCAGCGATAGCCTCAAGGCCGTGGAGCGAACCTTCTCTCCAGAATTCAGGAATCGCTTGGACGGCATCATCCAATTCAGTGCGCTCAATATCGACATCATCACCCAGGTGGTCGACAAGTTCATGTTTGAACTTGAAACTCAATTAGCCGAGAAACGGGTCTCGATCGTTCTCGAACCTGAAGCCCGTCAATGGCTTGCTGAGCATGGTTTTGACCCTCTCATGGGCGCGCGCCCTATGAGCCGGGTTATTCAGGAGAAGATCAAGAAACCCTTGGCCGAAGAAATCCTCTTTGGAAAGCTCCAAGGCGGTGGGGTCGCCAGAATTGGCGTTGAAGGCGGGGAGTTGTCCTTCCTCGTGGAAGAGATGGCCGAAGCGTCCGTAACGGCCTGAGCCCTAGATCAGCGTTGACGGAAGGTAATACGGCCCTTGGAAAGGTCATAAGGGGTCATTTCAACCTTGACCCGATCCCCTGTCAGAATCCTGATGTAGTGCTTACGCATCTTTCCAGAGATGTGGGCCATCACGACGTGTCCGTTGTCTAGCTCTACCCGGAAGGTGGTATTCGGAAGGGTTTCAATCACCTTTCCTTCCATCTCGATGTGATCTTCTTTCGACATAAACTCTCTTGCTGGCTCGGAAGAAGCCTTTAAGCCCCATCCTAAAAAAACCACCATTCTACCACAGCCGGCATCAAGCCCGACTTTGACCCTCTGATCTCCTTATTTTGTAATTATTCAACCGGAATCCAACCCCACTCCGAGCGTCGCTCAAGAGGCCTGAAGCGAGATTTGTAGCGCATCTTAGGGGAGGCCTCGATCCAGAAGCCGAGATAGAGCCAAGGCTTCCCCCGCCGGATCAATTCCTTGATCTCCCAAAGAATGGCGAAAGTGCCTGGACTGCCGGCCGAGTCATCGGGGTCAAAGAAGGTATAGACCGCGGAGAACCCCTGCTCCAATTCATCAACGACAGCCACTCCGAGCAAATGATCGCCGTGGATAAATTCCAAAAACACTGTTCCCTCGAAACGATCATTGGCCAGAAAATCGATGTACTCCTGAGGTCCCGCCTGACCCATGTTGCCCTCTGGATGTCGCGCCATCTGATAGCGCCGGTAAAGATCATAATGGTCAGCATTAAAGATCGCTGGGCGCTCAACCACGATGACATCGTCATAGTGCTTTTCGCTCCGTCGCTGCGTCCGGCTCGGCTTGAATTGGTTAACCGGAATCCTCACCGGCTCACACGCGTTGCAGTTTGGACACTGGGGACGATAGATCAGCGATCCGCTGCGGCGGAAACCATGCGCCACCAAGACGCTGTAGAGGTGGGGGGTAACGACGGCATCCGGAGCTAGAAACGCCATTTGGGAGATCCGCTCATCGAGATAGGGACAGGGTTCTAAAGGGCCGAGATACAACGGAAGGGTGCTCATGGAGAACCCCCCCAGGCCAACGCGGCAGCCGGCTTATCACAGAGCCTATTCAGCGCCAGAAGAAATTCAGCTCGAGGCATGGGAAGGGCCCCAAGACTTGAGAGATGATCGGTCTGAACCTGACAATCGATAAGCTGATAGTCCCAGGCGCGAAGGTGCTCTACCGCCGTTACGAAGGCGACTTTCGAAGCATCAGTCACCCGATGGAACATGGATTCCCCGAAAAAGACTTGACCCAGGGCCACGCCATAAAGACCTCCGACCAGAATCCCCTCCTGCCATGCTTCAAAGGAGTGCGCGATCCCCTGATGATGCAGTGCCCGATAGGCTTCTTGAATCTGAGGGCTAATCCAGGTGCCCTCACCATCCCGCCTTGGCTCAGCACAGGCGGCCATCACGGCTTCAAAGGCCCGATCATAGGTGACCTCCCATATCGGCTTTCGACGCTGTTGTCGAAGACTCTTCGACACCTTGATTTGATCGGGGATCAGCACCAAACGGGGATCGGGGGACCACCAAAGAATCGGTTCCCCCTCACTAAACCAGGGGAAGATGCCTTGCCGGTAGGCGTTGACCAACCGCTCCTTGGAGAGGCAGCCCCCGATGGCTAGGAGTCCATTGGGCTCCTCAAGCGCTTGATCCCCAGACGGAAACGCCTGATGGGGATTTTTTGGATCAAGCTGCGGGATCACGGAGTGGCCTGCTTGAAAGGGGATCGCGCCATGAGCGCATCCCGATAGGCTTCGACCCGCTGATTTTCGAACGCGAGGTGACGGGCAATGGCCGCACGAAACCTTAGGTCTGGAATGAAGTGATAGGAAAGGGTGGTTGTCGGCAGAAAGCCACGGCTGATCTTATGCTCCCCCTGAGCCCCAGGCTCAAAGTGCTTTAAGCCCTTTGCGATGGCGTATTCAATCCCTTGGTAGTAACACGCCTCAAAGTGAAGCCCCGGGACTTCTTCAACACAGCCCCAGTAACGCCCGTAAAGGGTGTCAGTGCCCACCAGAAAATAGGCGGCAGCGACCATCTCGCCCTCATGACGGGCCATCACCAGCAGCACCTGATCCCCCATCGTAGAGGCAATCTCCTTGAAAAAATCGAGCGTCAGCGCTGGATAATTTCCGTGTTTATCGAAGGTTCCCCGATAAAGCGCATGGAAGGTCTGCCATTCCTTGGCACTGACCTCAAGCCCCGAGAGACAAACCAGCTCGAGACCTCGCTCCTCAACCTGACGCCGCTCCCTCAGGATTTCCTTTCGGCGTTTCGACGTCATGGTCGCCAGAAAAGCCTCAAAATCTGGGTAGCCTTGGTTTTCCCAGTGAAATTGACAACCCCAGCGCGGGAGAAAATCAGAACGCTCAGTAAGCTCGGGATCCGTCGCAAACAGCCAGTGCAGCGATGAAACGCCCGCATCAAGGGTCATTTCAGCCGCATGAGCCATCAGCGCCCGGCCGGTGTCCTGAGAGGAAAGGGATGGATCCGTCAGCAGTCTCGTCCCCGTGGCCGGGGTAAAAGGTGCGGCGACGACGTGCTTTGGATAATAGGAAAGCCCGGCTCGCTCGTAGGCCTCAGCCCATGACCAGTCAAACACAAATTCGCCAAAGGAGTTGAATTTAAGGTAGCGCGGCAAGGCTCCACGGAGATGGCCTTTAGCGTCCTTCAGAATAAGAGGGCAAGGAATCCAGCCCACCGCCTCACCGAGACAACCCTTGGATTCAAGTGCCGCCAGAAACTCATGCCGGAGAAAGGGTAAGTCTGTCCCCGTAAGTCGATTCCACTCGCTAGCTTCAATCCCTGAAACCCCAAATGGCTCTGATTGTGCCGTTAAGTGAAGCATCTCCTGGCCCTGCTCCTTCACCACTTTAAGTGCTCATCCGGCGATCATCCGCCAAAACAGTTCCATACCAAGGCCCAGGATGTGGGATAATCAGGCGTTATATGTCATTTTCCAGCCCCAGCGACCTAGGGAGCCTTACTGGAACATGGCCTTCACTTCGCTTTCCTGTGCTCAAAAGAGATGGCTCAATACGTTTATACCATGAACCGCGTGGGCAAGGTGGTCCCTCCCAAACGCGAGATTCTGAGGGATATCTCCCTGTCTTTCTACCCTGGCGCCAAGATTGGCGTCCTCGGCCTCAACGGCTCGGGCAAATCGACCCTGCTGAGAATTATGGCGGGTGTCGATACCGAATTTAATGGCGAGGCGCGGGCGCAGTCCGACATCAATATCGGTTATCTTCCGCAGGAACCTCAGCTAGACCCTCATAAAAATGTCCGTGAAAACGTCGAAGAAGCGCTTTCTCACATTAAAGATGCGCTCAAGCGACTCGATGAGGTCTACGCCGCCTACGCAGAGCCCGATGCCGATTTTGATGCCTTGGCCGCTGAACAGGGCCGCCTTGAAAGCATCCTTCAGGCCAGCGACGGCCATAATCTTGAGCGCACGCTTGAAATGGCGGCGGATGCCCTAAGGCTTCCCGACTGGGATGCCGATGTCACTAAGCTATCAGGCGGCGAGCGGCGACGAGTCGCCTTGTGTCGGCTGCTCCTCTCAAGCCCTGACATGCTTCTGCTGGATGAACCGACGAACCATTTGGATGCCGAGTCGGTCGCTTGGCTGGAACGCTTCCTTCATGACTTCCCGGGGACCGTGATCGCCGTCACCCATGATCGCTACTTCCTCGACAACGTCGCCGGCTGGATCCTTGAACTCGATCGAGGCCATGGTATTCCATGGGAAGGCAACTACTCGACCTGGCTGGAACAGAAGGAGAAGCGCCTAGAGATCGAGGAAAAACAGGAAAGCGCTCGAATGAAAGCCATGAAGGCCGAACTCGAGTGGGTAAGAACAAACCCCAAGGGGCGCCATGCGAAGAGCAAGGCTCGTCTGGCCCGCTTCGAAGAGCTCTCGAGCCAAGAAACCCAGGCCCGCAATGAAACCAAAGAAATCTATATTCCACCTGGCCCTCGCCTCGGCGATGTCGTGGTCGAAGCCGAAGGCGTCAAAAAAGGCTTTGGCGATCGACTGCTGGTCGAAGACCTGAGCTTCAGGCTGCCGCCGGGCGGTATCGTGGGCATCATCGGTCCGAACGGAGCGGGTAAAACCACCCTCTTTCGGATGATGGCTGGGGTCGAATCTCCGGACGCCGGGACTATCCGTATCGGTGATACGGTCAAAATCGCCCATGTCGATCAAACCCGTGATCATCTCGATGGCAATAAGACCGTGTGGGAAGAGATCTCAGACGGTCTCGACATGATCACGGTGGGAACCTATCAGACGCCCTCTCGCGCCTATTGTGGACGCTTCAACTTCAAAGGTTCGGACCAGCAAAAACGCATCGGCGACCTTTCAGGAGGTGAGCGCAACCGGGTCCATCTCGCGAAACTTCTCAAAAGTGGCGGTAACGTTCTCCTCTTGGACGAACCGACCAATGACCTTGACGTTGAGACCCTGAGGGCGCTCGAAGAGGCCCTCCTTGACTTCCCTGGCTGTGCCGTCGTCATTTCGCATGATCGCTGGTTCCTCGACCGTATTGCCACTCATATGCTGGCCTTTGAGGGCGACAGCAAGGTGGTATGGTTCGAAGGCAACTATGCTGATTATGAGGCGGACCGTAAACGCCGCCTGGGTGACGAGGCCGATAATCCTCATCGCCTCCGCTACAAACCACTCACGGTCTGAGCGGACCCTTCAGCCTGCGGGAATGCCTCGCAGGTCTTTCCGGTCATCCTGCCAGGTGGCGGATGACCGGTCCTGTATTCAATGTGCACGAAGATCCATGACCGACACCCCCCTATCCTTTGATGACTTAGAACTTTCCCCTGCGATCCTTGAGACCGTTCGGGAGATTGGCTATGAGTCCCCCTCCCCCATCCAGGCGGCGAGCATTCCTCACCTTCTGGCAGGCCGTGATCTTTTAGGTCAAGCCCAGACCGGGACGGGTAAGACCGCCGCTTTTGCATTGCCCATTTTGAGCCGAATTGATGTCTCCAAAAGGGTTCCCCAAGCCCTGGTCCTCGCACCCACGCGCGAACTCGCCATCCAGGTCGCCGAAGCCTTCCAGACCTACGCACGGCACATCGAGGGATTCCATATCCTCCCGGTTTACGGCGGACAAGGGATGGGACAGCAGCTTCGCCAGTTGGCCCGCGGTGTCCATGTCATTGTCGGCACGCCTGGGCGGGTCATGGACCATCTCCGGAGGGAAACCCTTAATCTCGATCATCTCAAGACCTTGGTGCTCGATGAGGCCGATGAAATGCTCCGTATGGGTTTCATCGAGGATGTTGAATGGATCCTCGAGCACACACCAGAAACAAGACAGACGGCCTTGTTTTCGGCGACCATGCCTCCGGTGATTAAGAAAATCGCCAACCGACACCTCGACAATCCGGCCGAAATCAAGATTCAGAGCAAGACCTCCACGGTCGAAGCCATCAATCAACAGTTTTGGCTCGTCTCGGGTCTTCAGAAACTGGAGGCCCTGACCCGTATTCTCGACGCCGACGACATTGATGCCATGATCATCTTTGTCAGGACGAAGACTGAAACTGTCGAACTCGCAGAAAAGCTAGAGGCCAGAGGCTATGAAGCGGCTGCACTCAATGGCGACATGACCCAAATCCTTCGGGAGAAAGTCATCGACCGTCTCAAGAAAGGCGCTCTCGACATCGTCATTGCAACCGACGTCGCTGCCCGAGGGCTCGATGTTGAACGGATTACCCATGTCGTCAACTATGACATCCCTTACGACACGGAGACCTACGTCCACCGGATCGGAAGGACCGGCCGTGCCGGCCGCAAGGGAACGGCCATTCTCTTCGTGACACCGCGCGAGCGGCGAATGCTGATGGCCATTGAAAGGGCCACTCGCCAACCTATCCAGCAGATGCGGCTTCCCACCCTCAGGGACATCGCCGACAAGCGCATTGAACAGTTCAAATCGCAGCTGATTGAAACCATGGAGAATCAAGATCTCGGATTCTACCGGGGTCTTATCGACAGCATGGTGAGCGAAAACGTTGGCGAAGCGGCTGACCTTGCAGCCGCTATCGCTCATCTCCTCTACCGAGACCGCCCCCTAGCCGTCAGCGATGAACCTGAACCACCAACACGGGAGTACTCCAGAGACTTTCAGGATGATCGGCCACGAGGCCGCGACCGCCCGGAACCTCGGCCATCTCCAAGGCGCGATCGGGACACCGCTGATTTCAAGCGGCCAGAAGGCGATCTGCGCCAGTTCACCATTGATGTGGGCCGCTCGCACGGCGTCATGCCGAAGGACATTGTCGGGGCTATCGCCAATGAAGGCGGTATCGGCGCCCGCCAAATCGGCTCCATCAAACTGTTTGACACCTACAGCACGGTAGAACTGCCGCAAGGCCTTCCGAATGAGGTTTTCCAGGCGCTCTCTAGAACCTTCATTCGAGGTCAGAGAATCAACCTGCAGCCGGTCGAAGCCGGCTCCCGAAAACCGGCCCCAGGCCCAAAACGGAGCTATGGGAGCGATAAGCCCAGCGACAAGAAACCACCAACCCGTAAGAAGAAAGTCGAAGGACTCGTCCTACCGCCATCTAAATATCGGGCCAAACCTAAACCGGATAGCGAGTAGGTGAGAGACTCCGGATGCTGGAACAGGTCCTCCTGGAATTAAGGCAGCTCAACGCCACCTTGGCGAAGCTGGTTCCAACCCCTCCGAGCCCCCCGGATCTTGCATCAGGCCGGGCCTTTCGCTGGCTGGGTCAAGATAAGCCCTGTCCTTTATCCCCGATTGATCCCATCAAAACGATCCGCCTTGAGGATCTTAAAGGGATCGACCGTCAAAAGGCCGCCCTTATTTCGAATACTCGGCAGTTTCTAAAGGGACTACCCGCCAACAATGCGCTCCTCTGGGGCGCCCGTGGTACCGGAAAGTCGTCACTGATCCAGGCCCTTCTGAACGCTTATGGCGATGAAGGACTCCGAATGATTGAGGTCGCTCGACAAGACCTTCAAGAACTCGCCAACATTCAGACCCTGCTAAAGGATCGTCCGGAGAAATTCATTCTCTATTGCGACGACCTTTCCTTTGAGGCGGATGATGCCAACTACAAGGCTCTCAAAGCCATTCTGGAAGGATCCCTGGCGCAACCCCCGAGTAACCTCCTGATTTATGCGACCTCTAATCGTCGCCACCTGTTACCGGAGTATCTTGAAGAGAATCAGCAGGCCCGCTGGGTCGGTGGGGAGCTCCATCAGGGTGAAGCCGTGGAAGAAAAACTGTCGCTCTCAGAACGATTTGGCGTTTGGCTCGCTTTTCACACCTTTGATCAGCAACAATATCTCGACGTGGTCGAATACTGGCTCGAGCGCCTTGGCTTTGAAAAGGACCTTGAATCTGCCCGAACCGAGGCATTGGCCTATGCGTTGCTTCGGGGCTCAAGGAGCGGCCGGGTCGCCTCACAGTTTGCCAAAGATTGGGCTGGTAAAAGACAGCTCGATCCCTCCTGAATCCCTGATAACCCCCCATGTAAGACCGCACCCTCTGTGCGGTGAAGGAAGCCCACGATGACTCAAGCCCGACACATTCTCGTCACCAGCGCCCTCCCCTATGCCAATGGTCCGATCCATCTCGGTCATCTGGTGGAATACATCCAGACCGACATCTGGGCACGGTTCCAGAAGATGCGGGGGCACACCTGCCATTATGTCTGCGCAGATGACACCCATGGGACGCCGATCATGCTCCGGGCTGAAAAGGAGGGGATCACTCCAGAGACCCTCATTCAGCGGGTTCAGCTTGAACATGAGCGAGACTTCAAAGGTTTTTATGTGGCCTTTGATCATTACTACTCCACCCATTCCCCGGAAACCAGGACGCTAGCAGAAACGATCTACGGCCGCCTGAAAGACCGGGGGCTCATTGAATCTCGTGCGATCGAGCAATACTTCGATCCCCTCAAGGAAATGTTCCTACCGGATCGCTTCATTAAAGGGGAATGCCCTAGATGTCACGCTAAAGACCAGTATGGCGACTCCTGCGAGGCCTGCGGCGCGACCTATTCGCCGACCGATCTCCTGAATCCAGTGTCAGCCATCTCAGGCGCCACCCCGATTCGGAAAGAATCTGTGCATTACTTTTTTAAATTGGGTCAGTGTGGGGACTTCCTCAAAACCTGGACACGGGCCGGTCATCTCCAATCGGAAGCCGCCAACAAGATGGCGGAATGGTTCGAAGCGGGCCTTGCCGATTGGGATATTTCACGTGATGCGCCTTATTTCGGATTTGAGATCCCTGGGGCTCCGGGCAAGTTCTTTTATGTCTGGCTCGATGCTCCAATCGGCTACATGGGAAGCTTCAAGAAATATGCAGAATTGAAGGGAATCGACTTTGACGCTTACTGGAAACAGGGGAGCGATACCGAGCTCTATCACTTTATTGGCAAGGATATTCTCTATTTTCATGCCCTCTTCTGGCCGGCGATGCTAGAACATGCGGATTTTAGAACACCCACCAAGATCTTTGCCCACGGCTTTCTGACGGTGAATGGCGAAAAAATGTCCAAGTCGAGAGGGACCTTTATTACCGCCGAAAGTTATCTCAAAGAAGGCCTCAACCCCGAGTGGCTTCGCTACTACTATGCCTGCAAACTCAATGGCAGCATGGAAGACATTGATCTCAATCTCGAAGATTTTGCTCTCAGGGTCAATGCTGATCTGGTTGGAAAGTACATCAATATCGCCAGCCGAACCGCAGGCTTCGTAAACAAGTTCTTAGAAGGTCAGCTAGACCCCGATTTTGTTTCAAGCGCTGATGGAATGACGCAGATGGCCATGATCACTGATAGCGCCGTATCCATTTCAGAAGCTTATGAGCAGCGGGATTATGCGAAGGCCACCCGGGAGATCATGCGAATCGCCGATAGCATTAACGAGTACGTCAACGATCAAGCCCCCTGGAAGGTGGCTAAGATGGAGAACCCCGAAAAGGACCTCCTAAGGATCTGCACCCGAAGCCTTCAAGGCTTCCACGCGTTGTCGATTCTCCTAGCACCCTTCTTGCCACAGTTGACGCAGCGGGTTGCCCGAGAATTCTTTGGCATGGAGCGGGATTTTTTGTGGTCGGATCTTGAACGCTCACCCCAAAATATCCTCCCTTATGAGCATCTGATGACCCGCGTGGAACCTCAAAAAATTCAGCAACTCATCGAATCTAACCGGCAGAATCTCGAGGCCACGGCCCCACCCGCGACGCCTTTAGCCAACAGCAACCCGATCGAAGAGACCATAGGGATTGATGATTTCACCAAAATTGATCTCCGCGTCGCAAGAATCGTGGCGGCGGATCATGTTGAGGGTGCAGAAAAACTTCTGCGCTTGAGCCTTGATCTTGGAACCGAGACCCGAACGGTCTTTGCAGGGATCAAATCAGCCTACGACCCCAAAGAGCTCGAGGGCAAACTGACCGTCATGGTTGCCAATCTCGCTCCCCGAAAAATGAAGTTTGGCGTCTCTGAAGGGATGGTGCTCGCAGCCAGCGATGAGCGAGGGGGCCCCTTCATCCTGTTCCCCGACCAAGGCGCTGAGCCTGGAATGCGGATTAAATAATGGCAACTTTGGGCCTTTGAGCGACCCTTTGAAACGTTCTTAGGGCCGAAAGACGAATCAGTACGGCTTCAAAAATCAACTGGCGGTTGGCCGTGGTCTCAAGCTGAGCGCGGTAACCTGATACGGCATCGCGATAATGAATGAGTTCTACGACGTCGAGCCCCTTAATCAAGTCTTTAAGGGCCTCTCCTAGATCCTCATTGAGGAGTTCCGGCGCCTCATCCGATAAGCTCAGTCGAACCAGATCGAGAAGCCACGATAAAACCCAATCAAGGGTCTCAAAGGGCGATTCTTCCGCCCAAGTTTGAGCCATCGCCACCGGATCTTCCTGACCTTTAAGCACCCGTATGAACGCTTCAAAGCGTTGATCTCGAACCCCCAACAAGCCTTTTTCAGCCATCTCAAGGGCCCTCAGGGGCGAACCTTCCGCAGAACTTAAGAGCCGCTCGGGGGTTGAAACGTTCGTTTTCTCTTTAATAAAGGCCAGCGCGATGTCCTTTTTAGGTCGTGCAATCGATAAGGTCTGACAACGACTTCGAATGGTTGCCAGTAAACGATGGGGACGATGCGTGACCAAAATGATCAGATTTTTAGGCGCTGGCTCCTCCAGCGTTTTAAGAAGTGCGTTGGCCGCATTCTGGTTCATTTGATCCGCTGGATCGATCACAATCACCCGATAACCATGGTAAAGCGACATGAGACCGAGGTCTTGAATCACCTTTCGGACCTGATCGACCTTGATGATCTTACCCACTTCCTCAGGTTCGAGGGTTGTAAGATCGGGGTGTGTCCCAGCCTTAACGAGATGGCAACCCTGACAGACGCCACAGGGTGAGGGATTTAAAGGTTCAAGGCAGAGCAGGCGGGCCGCAAAATAGAGCGCCAAAGATCGTTTGCCTAGCCCCTCGGCGCCCTGGATCAGGAGAGCGCCAGGAACTCGGTCATCACGCCTCAAAGCATCAAGATGATCAAAAGCGGGCTGAAGCCAGGGGTAAAGCGCGGGT
>JBEIRQ010000167.1:0-4291 GCA_040375885.1 Methylococcus sp. | reverse complement strand
GGTACCGAGGGTCCAGACATAGAGGACGTCTTCTTGTCCTGTTATCTTCTTCATGTAGGGTGATGCGCAGGTTTCATCCGCCATCAAAGGCGATGACAGAAAACCCCCAACCGCCAGCAGCACCATCAGTAGCTTGACGGTCTTAAAGGGTTTGTCGTTTGATCGATGGAAACACTTCAACATGGCTCTTCTCCTGATGAATCATTCGTTATTGTTATCGCTTTTCATAAGGTCCCAAGGGACGATCCCCATAGAGTGTAATCATGAAAAACCTGTGGCACCATCCACCTTGGCGTGATGAGGACCCAAGTTCAGCACCCAGCCACATCCCCCGAGGCGACCATGCCCCTAAACAAATAGTACGCCACAAAAAAATGTTCCCCGATCACGCATCTACACTTCGAGGCCTTCATGATCACTAACGACCTGATAGGGAGCGTCGCCGGCACGCTCACCACCATCGCCTTCTTGCCTCAGGTCCTTAAAACCTATCGCTCGCGCTCGGCGAAAGATATTTCCCTGGTGATGTTTCTGCTGTTTAGCCTTGGGGTCTTCCTTTGGCTCCTCTACGGCCTTAGCATTGAGTCGATGCCCATCATCATTTCCAACTTCATCACCTTAGTACTCTCTCTCAGCATCCTAGTGATGAAGTTCTGGTTTGGAAGGAAGACCAAGGGGTCATGAAAAAGCCTTCAAAGAGGACCCCTTTGGCTTTTTGGGGAGCTTCAGCCTGGCTAAGAAGCGTGTGGGTCATCGGGTGTCTTATGGGTCCCGCCGCCGTATTTGGAGGTCCCGGGCCAGATGCGATTGAACAGGCCTCAAGGCGGCTTCAATCAGAGTGGTCCGAAGTGTTTTACCTCGCCCCACGTCAAACCAAGACGGCACGCTATCAGGATCTTTTGACGCGGACCCAAAGCCTCAAGGCTAAGAACCCTGATCGCGCTGAGCCATTGATTGTCGAAGCGATCATTCTTTGCACCTACAGCGCATCGGCCTTAGGACTTGATACCATCGAGCTCTTAGAGACCTCCCGCGATCGCCTTCAAAAGGCCATTGCCATGGATCCTTTGGCCCTCGAAGGGGCAGCCTATGTCACCCTTGGGAACCTTTATCGCAGACTTCCAGGCTGGCCTCTCCTCTATGGCGACAAAAAGATGGCAAGAGACTATTTCGAATCAGGGGTCAGAAGGTATCCCGAAGGCATCGATACCAATTTTTTCTATGGCGACTTTCTCCTTGAAGAAGGCGAAGGAGAGAAGGCGATTCCCTATCTTGAGAAAGCGGAGCGGGCACCTATTCGGCCGACCCTTAAGGTCTCAGACACCCGCCTCAAAGAAGAACTGAAGACGATCTTGAAGGATGCCCGGAACGGGACCACCACCCGATCCGATTTCTTTGGTCTATTTACGCCTTCTTTCAAGTAAAAAGGATATGGCCAAGGACGCCGCTAATCCAGAAGCGATGCCGCCCCTTTCAGACGCCTTAAGAGCCCTGATGGAAGGACGCTGGCAACGCTTTCTTGAACAGGCCGGCGCCGACCGGATCGCAGCGCTTGAGGAGCCTCAAAGGGTCTCTGCCAAAAAGATTTTGGGGTTCAGCCCCTTTGTTGCCGAACAGTGCACCCGAAGGCCGGATCTCCTTTTTGATCTCATGGCGAGTGGCCGACTGTTCAGAGCCCCCAACGAGGGTGAATGTAGGGCTTTGTTGTCATCGGCCCTAAAAGGAGCCACCGATGAAACCAGCCTGATGACGGCTCTTCGATCCTTCAGAAACCAGGAGATGGTGAGGATCGCCTGGCGTGACATCATGAACGGGGCTTCTCTTCAAGAAACCCTGAGCGACCTTACAAACCTCGCCGAGGAGATCGTCAGTCAGACCCTAAATCAACTCTTTAACTTTGCCGTCGAACGTTTCGGAACCCCCTTGAATGAGCGCGGCGAGCCGCAGAACCTCATCGTCCTTGGGATGGGAAAACTCGGCGCCTTTGAACTCAATTTTTCCTCCGACATCGATCTTATCTTTGCCTTTCGCAATAATGGATCGCTCGATGACCGAAAGGAAACCAGCTATGGTGAGTTTTACACCCGCCTCGCACAACGCCTCATCAAGGTGCTGGATGCCCCTACGGAAGACGGCTTTGTCTTCAGAGTCGATACGCGCCTTAGGCCCTTTGGCGATTCTGGGCCCTTGGTCATGAGCTTTGAAGCTTTAGAGGCCTACTACCAAAGTCAGGCCCGGGAGTGGGAGCGTTATGCGATGGTCAAGGCCAGAACCATTGCCGGCGACCTTCAAGGAGGACGTGACCTTGAAGCTTTCCTTAAACCATTTGTCTACCGCCGCTATTTGGATTTTCGAGCGCTGGGAGAGCTCCGGGACATCAAGCACAAGATCAGCCAGGAACTTCGCCGGAAGGACCTGAAAGACAACGTCAAACTCGGACCCGGCGGGATTCGCGAAATTGAATTTATCGCACAGGCCTTTCAGTTGATCCGAGGTGGTCAGGTCAAAATCCTCCAGCAGCGGGAGGTTCAGAAGGTTCTTCCGGCACTTCGCGCACTGGGCCTTCTCAGCCAGGACGTCGTCGACACCCTGATGAGCGCTTATGCGACCCTTCGGCGAGTCGAGAATCGTCTGCAACAACGCGCGGACGAACAAACCCACGACCTCCCTATGGATGAGATCGCACGGGAAGCCTTGGCGGTGGTCCTTGGACACCCAAACTTTGAGACCTTCAAACGGTCGTTGGATGCCACTCGAGAGGCGGTCCACGGCATTTTTAGGGACGTTATTGGGGAGACGGATGAGCTCGATAGCCCTGATCTTCTGGGGGCCCATAAGGACGATCTCACCCGATCGCTCCTCGCCTATGGCTTTAAGCCTTCAGAGGCAGTCGCTCTAAGCCTTGAGTCCTTTAGACAGCGTCCGATCATCCAGAAACTCTTGCC
Source organism: Methylococcus sp. (assembly GCA_040375885.1). GTDB lineage: Bacteria > Pseudomonadota > Gammaproteobacteria > Methylococcales > Methylococcaceae > UBA6136. The sequence goes on along the minus strand of JBEIRQ010000167.1, from coordinate 1,346 downwards.
TGGTGGCCAAAAGGAGCTTCGGCGCTTGTTACCGGAACTCCTCAAAGTCGTTGCCTTAACCCCTCATCCCGAAGCGACCCTTGAAGGGGTCCTCGGGGTGATTGAGGCCATCGCCGGGCGGACCGTTTATCTCAGTCTCCTCGCTGAAAATCAGCCGGCACGCCATCATCTGGTTCAGCTGGTAGCAAAGAGCCCCTGGATCAGCCGCGAAATCGCTCGACACCCTTTCTTGCTCGATGAATTGCTCGATCCAAGGGCCTTTCTGAAGCCATTGACGCCTGAAGAGCTTCATGAGGATCTGAACCGAAGACTAGCGGACATGGACCCTCAAGACATGGAGGCGCTGATGCGGGTGCTTCGGGAATTTAAGCAAGCAAATGTCCTTCGGGTGGCCGCCGCAGATCTTTTTGGCCTCTTACCCCTGATGGTGGTCAGCGATGACTTAACCTTTATCGCGGAAACCCTTCTAAAGCGTTGCCTCGCCGAAGCCTTTCACAGCACGGTCCATCAGTACGGTCTCCCGATGGGCGCTACGACGATCTTGAATGCGGGCTTTGGCGTCATTGCCTATGGCAAACTGGGCGGCCTTGAGCTCGGCTATGGCTCTGATCTCGATCTCGTCTTTCTCTATCAGGGCGATGGACTGTCGATGACCCAAGGCGAAAACCCCAAGAGCCTCGCCGAATTTTTTGCTCGTCTAGCGAAGCGCATCATTCATCTGGTCTCCACCAATACCCCATCAGGCATCCTCTATGAGACCGATTTGAGGCTCCGCCCCTCCGGAAACTCAGGCCTTCTCGTCAGCCGCCTTGAAGCCTTCGAAAGCTACCAGATGGAAAGCGCCTGGACTTGGGAACAGCAAGCCTTGGTCAAGGCACGCTTCATCAGTGGCGACCCCTCGGTGAGAGAGGCCTTCGAGCGCATTCGGCACACATCCTTGAGGCGCCCACGAGCCATCAATGCCCTGAAGGAAGACATCAAAACGATGCGGGAAAAAATGCGGGCCTCTCAAAGCCCCCATGATCCCCTTCGCTTTCATTTGAAGCACGATGCCGGCGGTATCGTGGATATCGAGTTTCTTGTACAATTTGGCGTTCTATCAAAGGCCCACTTGGATCCGGATCTGACCGAGTGGACGGATGTAGTGCGCCTTCTGGAACGTCTCGCGGCATCAGGATTCCTGAGCCAGGGCGACGCTCAGTTCCTGAAGGAGACCTACTGCACCTTTCGACGTCGCGTGCATCGCTTGGCGCTCGAGGATGTGCCCACCTCCGTCCCGGCAACCGAATACAGGGCGCAACGCGCCCGGGTCATGGACCTTTGGCAAACCCTGATCGGCTAGCCCC
>JBEIRQ010000037.1:0-10117 GCA_040375885.1 Methylococcus sp. | reverse complement strand
TTTTTGGCCCCTAAACGTTTGTGTTGGCTTTTCCTCGTGATCGGAGCTCCCGTTCATGCGGATGTCTACAAGATGGTCGGTCGAAACGGCCAGGTGATCTTTTCTGATAAGCCAGCCGGCGCCGGTTACCATCTGGTTATCAAGTCAAATCGTCCGGCGCCAATCGCCGCTCCTCCAGCCGCCGCGCCCGTCAGTCGCCCTCGCGGGCCTTCGGGCGAGATTATCCTTGGGAATGGGCCGCGCCCAATTCCAGCGCAGTCCCCCCGAGTGGGGGCGCGGCTTGAGCGAGGGCCCCGTCAACTCCAGTATGCCCATCTGGTTGAGCGGGCAGCCGAGGCCCATGGCCTTGATCCTTGGCTCCTAGACGCCGTCATTCAGGCAGAATCTTCTTATAACCCTCAAGCGGTCTCCCACAAGGGGGCGATGGGTCTCATGCAGTTAATGCCGGGGACCGCGGAGCGTTACGGTGTTCGTGACCCCTATGATCCTGAACAGAATATATTTGGTGGTGCGCGCTACCTTCGGGATCTGATGGGGATGTTCGGGTCCGATGTGCGTCTGGCCGTCGCTGCTTATAACGCGGGGGAAGGCAATGTCATGAAGTATGGCAATCAGGTTCCCCCTTTCACTGAAACCCAGGGCTACGTCTCCAAGGTTCTTGGTTTTTATCGGCGGACTAATTGATGGCGGCTTAGATCGACGTCTCGTCCCAAGAACTAAGGCAAGGTCATGCCAAATTGGTTGAGTAGTTTGGTAAGAGCAATCAGTGGAAGTCCAATGAGGCCGGTGGGGTCCTCACTTTCGATACGCTCCATGAGCGTAATCCCATGCCCCTCAGCCTTAAAGCTTCCGGCACAATCGTAAGGTGTTTCGCGATCGAGATACCGAAGGATCATGTCTTCTGTGAGGATTCTAAAGGTGACCCGGGTGACATCCAGGGCTGTTTCGGTGTCCATGGACGCGGCATCGGTCATCGCCAAACCGGTATAGAACGTCAGCGTCTGGCCAGAGGCCGATTTGAGCTGTTGAAGGGCCTTTTCAGGGGTTCCGGGTTTTCCGATGAGGATCTTTCCAAGACAAGCGACTTGATCTGATCCAATGATGAGGCCATCGCTGCGTCCTAAGGCCCCAGCCTTGGATTTTAAGATGGAGAGCCTGACTGCTAGGGTCTCTGGAGATTCCAAAGGGAAGGGGGTTTCATCGACCTCGGGTGCCACGGTCTCGAAAGGAAGGCCTAATCGCTTAAGGAGCATCCTACGATAAGGGGATGTCGAGGCAAGAATCAGGCGGGGGGGGTGGGTCTTTGGAGGCTTCATGGTGCTGTTTCTTCTTTTGACACGATTTAGGGTTTAACGCTATCATTGTCCGATTATGCCTGAGCGTTTGCCGGACGTTATTGACCCCATGGGTTTCGCTGAAAAGCGACGCCATCTCAAGGGCGTGATTCCCGTTCTCAAACTTGATCGCCTTGCGGAATTCTTGATGGAAACCGATGGGGAGGTCAAGGTTGACCTGACATTCACTCGGCAAGGGCGCACGGCAACCATCGTGGGTCAGGTTACAGCCGATTTGACGCTGCAATGTCAGTGTTGTCTGGGTCCCATTTCTTGGCCCGTGGCTTGCGTGGTGAATCTTGGAATCGTCAATTCCTTGGATGCCGCCATGCAGTTGTCCGATGAGATGGAGCCTTTGTTGGTGACGCCTGATGCAGAGATGCCGTTGGCTGACATAGTTCAGGATGAGCTGATTTTGGCGGTTCCCGCCATACCCCAGCACCCTGACTGTCGAATGCCTTCGCCCGCTGATCCGGCGCCCGAAAGACCCAATCCATTTGCCGATTTGGCGCAACTCAAATCGAAACGATCTATCCAGGAGTAAATCATGGCCGTTCAACAAAACCGCAAGACCCGATCCAAGCGTGACATGCGTCGCTCACATGACGCATTGACGGGCGCGACCCTATCCATTGAGCCGACAACCGGTGAAACCCATCGTCGTCATCATGTGAGTGCGGATGGTTTTTATCGTGGCCGCAAAGTTATTGCTACGAAGGTTGAGGAAGTCAGCGAGGAATAAGTCGTCGCTGACGTTTCTTCCCCCTCTTTTTCATTCCGATCAATCACGGCCTGACCTATGTCGCGAAAGCTGACGATTGCGCTTGACGCCATGGGCGGCGACCACGGTCCTGAAGTGACCGTTCCAGCAGCCATCGATAGCGTTTCCCGCTACCCAAACCTGCATCTTATTTTGGTTGGTGATGAAGTGAAGCTTCGCGCTGAACTCGATCGCGGGCGCTCTGCCTGTGGCGATCGGATTCAGGTGCGCCATGCCTCTGAGATGGTCGAAATGCACGAAACGCCCTCCAAAGCGCTTCGCGGCAAGAAAGATTCATCCATGCGTGTTGCGATCAACATGGTGAAGGACGGGACGGCTGATGCCTGTGTGAGTGCCGGCAACACCGGCGCGTTGATGGCGATCGCAAAATTTGTTCTAAAAACCATTCCTGGCGTCGATCGTCCCGCGATTATCGCGATGTTGCCCTCCAAAACAGGGCATACCCATGTGCTTGATTTAGGTGCGAATGTTGACTGTACTGCCGAGCATCTGTGCCAATTTGCGGTGATGGGCTATGAGTTGGTGAAGGCTGTTGAGAACAATCAACACCCTCGGGTTGGCCTCCTTAATATCGGGGAAGAAGAAATCAAGGGTAATGAGCAGGTGAAGCAGGCTGCTAAGCTCCTGACCGGTACGCATATTAATTTTGTCGGCTTTGTCGAGGGGAACGACATCTTCTCGGGCAATGTCGAGGTCGTCGTCACCGATGGCTTCACGGGGAATGTGGCCTTGAAGGCGATCGAAGGCTTTGCAAAGCTCCTCGGCGGTTCACTCCGCGATGAATTTGGCAGGAATCTCGTCACTAAAGTACTGGGTCTTTTGGCATTGCCCGTCCTTCGAGCCTTCAAGGGCCGGTTTGATCCTCGGCGCTATAACGGAGCCAGCTTGGTCGGCCTTCGTGGCATCGTGGTTAAGAGCCATGGCAATGCGGACCGGACCTCGGTGGCCAATGCGATTCGTGTGGCCATGCTCGAGGTAGAGATGGGGGTTCCTGATCGCATCGGGCAGCGGGTTGCTGAGGTTTTTGCCGAGGAAAGGATCGCGTGACGCGTTATTCAGCGCTTCTGGGGACAGGGAGCTATTTGCCCGAGCGAATCTTAACCAACGAAGAGATTTCAAGGACCGTTGACACCACTCACGAGTGGATTATGGAACGGACCGGTATTGCCGAACGGCGGATTGCAGGGCCCGGTGAAACGGCCTCCAGCATGGGCGAGATGGCGTCTCTTATGGCGCTTGAGGCGGCAGGCCTCGTACCTGAAGATATCGATCTCATTATCGTTGGGACCGGGACCCCGGACCGCGTTTTCCCGAGTACAGCCTGTCTCCTTCAACACCGTCTCGGCATTCGGCAATGCGCCGCCTTTGACGTCCAGGCCGCCTGTTCTGGTTTCATTTTTGCGCTCAGCGTCGCCGATCAATATATCAGGGCAGGGACTGCCCGCCGTGTGCTCGTGGTGGGCAGTGAGCTCAATTCAAAGCTGGTTGACTGGTCTGATCGGTCGACGTGCATCCTTTTTGGTGATGGGGCGGGTGCCGCTATCCTTGGGGTTTCCGAGCGCCCGGGGCTCCTGAGTACCCATATCCATTCCGATGGTCAGTATCAAGATCTCCTTTATGTCCCGAATTCGATGGTGACGGGCGATTCTAAGATGGGTGAGGACGACACCCCTTATATCAAGATGCAAGGCAATGAAGTCTTTAAGGTCGCGGTGAATACCTTAGGCCGGATTGTCGATGAAACCCTTGAGGCGAATGGGCTTCAGAAGACCGATGTCGATTGGTTGGTGCCTCATCAGGCCAACATCCGCATCATCACAGCAACCGCCAAGAAACTAAAAATGCCCATGGAGCAGGTCGTTGTGACCGTCGAGCGCCAGGGCAACACCTCGGCTGCATCGATTCCTCTTGCGCTGGATGAAGCCATTCGTGATGGCCGCATTCAGCGTGGTCAAACCGTTCTTATGGAAGCCTTTGGCGGCGGTTTTGCCTGGGGTTCTGCTCTTCTCGTTTATTAAAGTTCATCTTCAAGGACCCTGTTCATGAGTCAATCTGATTCAAGACTCGCCTTCCTGTTTCCAGGACAAGGATCGCAGTCGGTCGGCATGCTTTCCGATTTAGTTCTCGCCAAACCTAGCATTTTGAATCTTTTTAAAGAAGCCTCAGAGATTCTTGATATGGACCTGTGGTCCCTCATTGTTGAGGGTCCTGCTGAGCGTCTTAACGCGACGGTGGTCACCCAGCCCGCCATGCTGGTGTCGGGCGTTGCCGTTTATCAAGCCTGGTGTGAGGAATCTGATATCCGGCCGGCATGGATGGCCGGCCATAGCCTGGGTGAATATACTGCGCTGGTCTGTTCAGGCGCTTTGGCCTTCAAAGATGCGGTGAAGCTGGTTTTAGAGCGTGCACGATTAATGCAGGCTGCCGTTCCTGAAGGGGTTGGGGCTATGGCGGCCATTATTGGTCTTGACGATGACCGTCTAATCACGGTGTGTGAGGAAGCCTCATCCTTGACCCATCAGGTGTGTGCGGCAAATTTCAATGCCCCGGGGCAAGTGGTGATTGCGGGTCATCACGAAGCGGTGATGAAGGCGGCCGAAGGTGCCAAGGCCTCTGGCGCCAGAAAGGTGGTTATGCTGCCGGTGAGCGTTCCCTCGCATTGTCCCTTGATGACGGATGCCGCCAGCGAGTTCCGGGCATTTCTCGACGCGACGACATTCCGTGCGCCCTCTATTCCGGTGATCCATAATGTCGATGTGCTTCCTCATGGCAGCGCCCTGGACATTCGTGATGCGCTGGAGGCGCAGTTGTGCGGCTCGGTCCGGTGGGTTGAAACGATCAGGGCCATGCTCTTAGGTGGCGTTGACCGCTTTATTGAATGCGGTCCAGGCACCGTCCTCAAAGGGCTCAACAAGCGGATTGCGGCGGATGCTCCGACTGAATCCATTCAAGACCCACTTTCTATGAATCAGGCTAAAGGGCTTTTCCTATGAGTGCTCCACTTGCAATTGTGACCGGCGCCAGCCGGGGTATCGGTCGTGCGATCGCCGAGCGGCTGTCCAAAGATGGATTTTTTGTGGTGGGCACAGCGACCACGGATGCCGGGGCTTCGGCCATTACGGTCTATCTTGAGGAGGCCGGTCTTTTAGGGGTTGGGCGCCTACTCAATGTCGCTGAACCTCTTGGGATCGAAGCGTTTATTGAGGAGGTGACCGAGGCCTATGGGGTTCCAAAGGTCCTGGTTAATAATGCAGGCATCACCCGTGACAACCTCTTGATGCGAATGAAGGATGAGGAGTGGGATGATATTTTAAAGACCAATCTGACGCCCGTCTTCCGTCTCGCCAAAGCCTGTATGCGCGGCATGATGAAAGCGCGCTCTGGTCGTATCGTCAATATCACTTCGGTCGTTGGGGTCACAGGCAATGCAGGTCAAACCAACTATGCGGCCGCTAAGGCGGGCATTATCGGGTTCACCAAATCCTTGGCGAAAGAGGTCGGTTCGCGCGGCATCACGGTGAACAGTGTGGCCCCTGGGTTTATCGATACCGATATGACCCGGGCCTTGTCAGACGATCAGCGGCAAGCCCTTTTGGGTAATATCCCATTAGCGCGACTGGGTTCTCCTGAGGAAATTGCCGGTGCGGTCAGTTTTCTCTGCTCGGCGGATGCGGGCTATATCACGGGTGAGACACTCCACGTGAATGGTGGGATGTATATGGCATAATGCCGGGGCTGGAGAAGTGCCCCGCCATTTCAACGCTTCAAGGTGCCGTCCAAGGCCCTAGTCGCGTTATAATGGCCGAAGGTGCTTTGTGGGTCCTAATGAGGCGGTCGGGTTACTCCTTAAGAGAACAACCTCAGTGCCTTTTGGGATCTTGAAGTGCCAGCGGGTGGGTCATTTAGAAAGATAGAAACGCTTGTATTGCCAAGGTTTCAAATTAAAATCACAAACTTCTCGAACGAGATTTAACGACTGAGGATTAAAAATGAGCGATGTAGCAGAGCGTGTTAAAAAGATCGTAACCGAACAGTTGGGCGTGAAGGAGGAAGTAACTAACGAAGCATCCTTCGTCGACGATCTTGGCGCGGACTCGCTGGACACCGTCGAGCTGGTCATGGCCCTTGAAGAAGAATTCGAGTGCGAGATTCCGGACGAAGACGCCGAAAAGATCACCACGGTCCAGCAGGCGATTGACTACATCAATTCTCACGTCTGATCGAAACCCATCCCTTTTACCCCGGCAGACTCACTTGTCTTCCGGGGTTCTTTGGTTTTTGGGTGTTCGACAAAGGATTGAGACAGGATTGTGAGTAAGAGACGAGTGGTTGTGACGGGTTTGGGGGCTGTGTCGCCGGTTGGGCTGACGGTGCCTAAATCATGGGACAGTGTCCTAAACGGCAAAAGCGGCATCAGACCCCTAGAGGTCTTTGATGTCTCGGAATTTTCCACCCGAATTGGTGGCAGCGTCTGGGGTTTTAATATCGCGGATTACATCAGCGATAAGGAAGCCAAAAAAATGGATGCCTTCATCCATTACGGCATGGCCGCGGGTTGCCAAGCCTTTGAACATTCAGGCATTGAGGTGACTGAAGCCAATGCGGACCGCATCGGTGTCGCGATCGGATCGGGCATTGGTGGGATCACGGGCATTGAAAATGGCCACAATGCTTTTCTCAAAGGGGGTCCTCGCAAGATCTCCCCTTTCTTCGTCCCCAGCAACATCATCAATATGATTTCTGGGAACCTGTCGATCAAATACGGTCTTAAGGGCCCAAACTTCGCCATTGTGACGGCCTGTACCACGGGAACACATAATATCGGTGAGGCCGCCCGAGTGATTCGCTATGGGGATGCTGACGTGATGGTGGCTGGTGGCGCCGAAATGGCCACATCACCGACCTCGCTGGGTGGTTTTGCATCGGCGAAGGCGTTGTCGCGGCGTAATGAGGAGCCATTGCTCGCCAGCCGTCCTTTTGATCAGGATCGTGACGGCTTTGTCCTCAGTGATGGTGCGGGGGTTTTGGTGCTCGAGGAACTCGAACACGCTCGCCGCCGGGGCGCAACGATCTATGCCGAATTGATTGGATTTGGTATGAGTGCGGATGCCTATCACATGACACAGCCCCCCGCAGATGGTGAAGGCGCTGCCCGTTGTATGCAGCACGCCCTGAGGGATGCGCAGATCAATCCGGCGGATATCGATTACATCAATGCTCACGGCACTTCAACCCCCGCAGGGGACGTGGCTGAAACCCAAGCGGTGAAGACCGTTCTCGGGGAGCACGCCTACCGGGTTGCGGTCAGTTCGACTAAATCGATGACCGGCCACATGCTGGGTGCAGCGGGCGGTATTGAAGCGATCTTCTCGGTTCTAGCGTTGAAGGAACAGGTCGCGCCGCCGACCATCAACCTCGATCATCCCGATCCTCAATGTGATTTGGACTATATTCCCCATCATGCTCGAGAAATGGCGCTTAAGATCGTGATGTCGAACTCCTTCGGGTTTGGTGGAACCAACGGCACCTTGATCTTTAAGCGTTACGACTAGGCCAGAATCTCTATGACACCGCGCCAGTCATTGTCAACGGTGAGGCGCGGCACACGATGACCACTTGGGTGAATGGTGTCCCTTCGAAGATGATTGATCTTAGGGACCGCGGTTTCCAATATGGTGACGGTATTTTCACGACCCTGCCATTGAGGAATGGGGCCCCACTGTTTCTTGAACGCCATCTTGAGCGCCTATCAAGAGATGCCGCGCGCCTTCACTTGCCTCCACTTGACCTTGACCCACTGCGCCTTGATATCCGGGCGATCAGCGCCTCTGAGCGGTCGGGCATTCTCAAAATACAAATCACCCGGGGGATAGGCGGCAGAGGCTATCAGTCCCCTGATCCTGTGGAACCGACGGTTGTCCTGCAGCTTCACCCTGAACCAAAACAAACCGACGATCGGGGCGAGGGTGTCAGGGTCACCTTGCTCCATACCCGCCTGGGCCTTAATCCCCGCCTGGCCGGGATTAAGCACATGAATCGTCTGGAGCAGATCATCGGCCGCGCCGAATGGCGCGATGAGGCGATTGCCGAGGGTCTGATGCTGGACCTTGAGGATTTTCTGATCGAAGGGACCCGAACCAATGTATTTTTGGTCAAGGACGGTGTTCTCTTGACCCCCTTACTGGACCGATCGGGGATTGCTGGCGTGATGCGCTCTTTGATGTTTGAAGGGGGAGAGGCTCTGGGTTTTAAGGTGAGGGAGTGCCGCTTGACCTTAAAGGATCTGATGGCGGCTGATGAAGTCTTTTTGACCAACAGCGTGATCGGGATCTGGCCGGTCAGTGCCATCGATGCCCTGACGCTGGCGGTCGGCCCCTGCACGATGAGGATGATGGCATGGTTGAAAGCAGCAATAAAAAGCGATCAAACCGCCTCTATCGCCTAGGTCTCATGGCGGCGGCCGGAGCCCTCCTGGTCCTTGGGCTTTATGAGGACGCCAAGACGACCCTCGATACGCCCTTGAGGATCAGCGAGCCGGTGACGATTTCCCTTCGAAAAGGCGACGGTCTTTCGGTATTGGCCGAACAGTTAAAACAAAAAAAGCTTCTGGTCGAGCCTTTCTGGCTCAAACTCTTGGTCCTTCAGACGGGAAGTCTTCAGCGCCTGAGGTTCGGGGTTTATCGCGTGATGCCGGGGACGACCCAGCGAGGACTGTTAGATCTCATTGTGAGAGGACGAACGGTTGAGACACCGATCACGATCGCAGAGGGTCTTCGGTTTAAGGATCTGATTCAGATCCTGAAGGATCAAGAGACCCTGCGCCTTGACCTAAAGGATCAGGCGTATCTTGATATTATGCGCGCGCTCGGTGAGCCGGATGTTCATCCTGAAGGGCAGTTCTTTCCCGATACCTACTATGCTTCTGAAAGCACTACGGAGCTTGATATTCTTAAAAAAGCGCACAAGAAAATGAATACGGTTCTTCAAGAGGAGTGGCAGGAGCGTGCCCCAGACCTTCCTCTGGCGTCCCCCTATGAGGCCTTGATTTTGGCGTCCATTGTTGAAAAAGAGACCGGACACCCCGAAGAGCGAGCTGAGATTGCGGGTGTCTTCCTTCGTCGGCTTCTAAAGGGCATGCGCCTTCAGACGGACCCCACGGTGATCTACGGGATGGGGGAAGCCTACCAGGGCAATATCCGAAAAGAGGATCTTCGCAGGGATACCCCTTACAACACCTATACTCGAAACGGTTTACCGCCGACACCCATCGCGCTGCCGGGACGTGAGGCCATCCATGCGGTACTCCACCCGGCGGCGGGGACGAGTCTCTACTTTGTGGCCCGTGGCGGTGGCCGTCATCATTTTTCCTCGACACTAGAGGAGCATGAGCGCGCCGTGGATCAATTTCAACGACACCCTGAGAGGCCATGACCGGAAAATTGATTACCCTTGAAGGTGGTGAGGGTGTGGGTAAAACCACCAATCTGGCCTTCATTGAGCGTTATTTTGAGGATCGCGGCATTCCTCTTTTAAGAACTCGGGAGCCAGGAGGGACCCCTCTTGGTGAAAAAATCCGTGAGCTATTGCTTCAGGGCGATGCCATGGATCTTAAGGCGGAGCTCCTTTTAGTGTTTGCCGCTAGAGCCCAGCATATCTCAGCAGTGATTCGGCCGGCACTCCATGAGGGTACCTGGGTTCTCTCCGATCGTTTTACCGATGCGAGCTACGCCTATCAGGGCGGCGGACGCGGTATTTCTTTTCAGATGATTGAAACCCTTGAAACGTGGGTTCAGGAAACGCTTGAACCTGACCTCACGCTCCTTCTGGATCTCCCGGTAGAGACCGGCATGGCCAGGGCCAGAGACCGTGGCCAGCTCGACCGGTTTGAATTAGAACAACTTGATTTTTTTGAGCGCGTTAGAGCAGCCTATCTCTTTAGGGCCAGGGCCTATCCCGCGAGGTTTCGGCGGATTGATGCTTCAGCGCCCCTTGAATCGGTACA
>JBEIRQ010000357.1:0-2146 GCA_040375885.1 Methylococcus sp. | reverse complement strand
GCGATCGCTGGATATGAAGGGCGATCTTCAGTGCCGGATACCCTGAGGGGCCTGTTCCCTCATTATTTGATGGTCTTCGTGACGGTGGTCGCGACGTTTTTACTAGCGTCATAACTCACGTTGCTGCCGGTGATATTGGTCACGGTGCTGGTATAGGTACCCTTCAACGTCGATTTCACTGAAAAGGTGGCAATGCCCCATTGATCCGCTGTCCCGATGGTCAGGCTGGTCCTGCCGTTTGGGAGCTTGGTTGACAGTGACACACTGGAATTGGCTGGGGGGTAGCCTCCAGAAGCGTTGTGTATCCGGACTTCGGTCGAAACCACATAACGGTCGGTGTACCACATCCCAAGGCGGGACACATGGAGAGGGGTTGTCGTCGGGGGAGGGGCGGTGGAGATGACGATCGTCGCGACATGGTTGACGGGGTAGACCAAAACGTAACCGTGTTCAAAATCACGACGCCAAGCATTATTGGCTAAATCGTTGTAACGTCGACCCAGCGGGGCCCCGAGAGCTTTTGCCGTCGTGTAGTTGGGGTAGAGCCACACGTATTCATATTCATCGTCAACGGTCCCGGTATAGCGAAAGGAGGAAAGTCCGTTGGCGATAAGAAGGTAAGAAGCGAAGCCAAAGTTCTGCCTTGCCGTCTCTGTTTGGCTATCTTGAGAAACCGCAATCACCCTTTTCCCTTGTGATTGAGACACCTCAAGACGGGATAGCTGGTCGCCCCATTCCTCTGTCGTAAGCCATTCTCCGCTGTGCCAGCCCATGGCAAATGACTCCTCCATGGCGCCATCGAGGTACTGCAGGAGTTCAAACCAGGCGCTGGTTTCAGTCAGCCAAGGAAGTGATGTGATATTCGCTTGTAAGGGTCGGTTCTGAGGGTGGAAGTAGCTGTTGTAGAGCGTTGCCGTAAAGTTTTGAGCCGCGAAACGTAAACTGGCGTCATCGGGATACTTCTGCAAGAGGATATTTTTCAGTTGAAACTGACCAAGACCTGCCTGGAGATTGTCCAGGAAAAGGCCATCCCAGCCCATGGTTTCTTGCGAGGTTTTTACCCGACTCAAGAAGAATTGTTGCCAGCCGGTATTGGCTGGATCCATCGCGGCATAGAGCTGATCGCCATCAGGAAGTTTTATGATGGCGCCACTCGTATCTCTCAGGAACCATTCAGGATGACTCGAAAAAATCGAGCAATAGTCACCGATTGTCCAAGCGACCTGATTGCCATAGGGCTGGATCGAGCAGGGACAGGTGCCTTTACAAGGATCATGAATCGCATCGGAGCGGACGTATTGCATGAAAGGAGCTGTGACCCCCAGCGTTTTCAGTTGATCCCGATAGGTTTCGTCGTTCTTGGTCAGGATGAAATTTTGAAAGGTGGCTGCTAATTGGGCGCTGGTACTGCCATCAATCGGTGGTTTATAGAACCAGGCCAGCTGGGTCGGTGCATTTGGATAGACCCAATCAGCCGCCGATGGGGCCAGATAAAAAAGTCCCGCGACCAGACTGAGAAGCAGGCGGGGTATGGAGGCGGCGTCTTTTTTCTTGGCTAATGGCCATTTCGAAGCTATGGCCTCAATGAATCGAATCCTCATCGTGTTACTCCTGATCTTGTGGAGAACGTGGGCTTCCCCCTCCCTTTTATCCCTCAGGTGCATCTTTCGTCGATGGATGACTGGGGCTAAAAAGAAGGGAAGTGTTCTATTCTGAGGAAGCCTAGATTGCACGCCTCATTGAATCTATTAGGGTGAATACCTATCGCCCTTCAACATCTTGTTTTCATTCAAATCAATGCCTCTCATCCATGTAACCCATGGTTACGATGGGTCAAGGAGAGGGCGGTTCATTATGGGTTGGTTTCTAAATTGTGAGTGTTATAAGAATAAGTATCTAATGAAAAATACCTATGGAATTCTTCTCATTAATTGATAGCATCAAGCCTCAGGTCGGGTATCAGAGTGAATGGTAGGTCTCCTAACATGTGATGGTGGGCCTCATAAATACCCATAATATCACCCAATTATTTGATAAAGAGGGAGGCGTTTCGATGGATCAATCCCCTATGGTCTCAGTATTGACAGAGATGGCATCTATTGTTTTCAAGCACGGCAGACTTTTTTTGATCACCTTTTTTGCAACG
>JBEIRQ010000340.1:0-2293 GCA_040375885.1 Methylococcus sp. | reverse complement strand
CTAATAAAGATCAACTGCTTCCATTGATTGAGGAATACCGTCTGGCTCTCGGTGAGGTCACAGACAAGATCAGGACGGGTGATTCGGATCAACTCAAACAAATTTTTGCCGATGCGCGGAATGCGCGGCAACGTTTCATTGACCAATTGGATAAATAACAATGCATCACAACGAGGTGACCTTCACGGTCCAGCCCGGCGGCACACTGAAAGGCGAAGCTCGCGTTCCCGGGGATAAGTCCATCTCCCATCGCTCGATTATGCTCGGCTCACTGGCCGAAGGCACCACGAAGGTGAGCGGTTTTTTGGAGGCGGAAGATTGTCTTTCGACCATGAAGGCCTTTCAGGCCATGGGCGTTCATATCGAGCGGACGGCTGGGGGTGGCGTTGTGATCGAGGGCGTTGGTCTTCATGGTCTTAAAGCGCCTCAAGAAGAGCTCTACCTGGGAAACTCAGGCACTTCGATGCGTTTGTTATCTGGTTTACTGGCAGGGCAAAGCTTTGATTCAACATTGACGGGCGATCCTTCCTTATCGAAGCGCCCGATGCGCCGTGTGACTGGTCCATTAAAGTCCATGGGTGCGCAGATTGATACGACCGAAAAAGGCACTTCTCCTCTCCATATTCATGGTGGCAGTGCTCTGAAGGGCATTCACTATGACATGCCAGTTGCCAGTGCGCAGGTAAAGTCCTGTCTGCTTCTGGCAGGCCTTTATGCCGAAGGGACGACCTCGGTACATGAGCCGGCTCCGACGCGTGACCATACGGAACGCATGCTTCGAGGCTTTGGGTATGACGTTCAAAGGGAGGGTAACACCATCTCTGTTCAATCCGGTGGCAAGCTGAAGGCCATGGATATTGATGTGCCCAGCGATATTTCATCAGCCGCATTTTTTATGGTCGGGGCGTCTATTGCCGAAGGGGCGGACGTGACGCTCAAGCATGTCGGCATGAATCCCACGCGAACCGGTGTCATTGATATTCTTCGTTTAATGGGCGCGGATATCGAGCTGGTAGCGGAAAGAGTTGTTGGCGGCGAGCCGGTTGCTGACATCCGTATTCGCCAAGCGCAGCTCAAAGGCATTGATATCCCTGAGGCACTGGTTCCTCTGGCGATCGACGAATTCCCCGTTTTGTTTGTCGCAGCCGCTTGTGCAGCGGGGACGACCCGGCTAACCGGCGCAGAGGAATTGCGCGTCAAGGAGAGTGATCGAATTCAGGTCATGGCCGATGGACTTGCTATTCTGGGTGTTGATGCCACAGCAACTCCGGATGGAATGATCATTCATGGGGGGAAGCCGTTCGGAGGTGGCACCGTTGAATCTCACGGCGACCATCGCATTGCTATGGCGTTTTCAATCGCAGGGCTTCGTGCGCATGGGGAAATCACCATCCACGATTGCGCTAACGTCAATACCTCGTTCCCGACCTTCGTCTCTCTGGCGAATGGCTTAGGACTTTCAGTCCGTTCAAATGCATAGTCCGACTATGGCATCGACGGTGCCTGTGCTCACGATTGATGGACCGAGTGGTTCGGGCAAGGGAACACTCAGCCGGGCTGTCGCACGGGAGCTTGGCTGGCACTTTCTCGATAGCGGCGCTATTTATCGCTCCCTTGCGATTGCTGTCTTGAGGGCAGGGATTTCCTTTGAAGATGAACAGGCCATTGCTGATCTAGGACTTGGAATGAATCTCTCCTTCAGTGCTGATGATCCTCCAAAAGTGTATTTGGACGGAGAGGACATTGCAGGGGAAATCAGTCTTGAGACCACTGGTAATGCGGCCTCCCGCGTGGCGCAGATCGGTGTGGTCCGTCGTGCCCTGCTCGAAAAGCAGCACAGTTTTCGTCAAGCCCCTGGTTTGGTCGCTGACGGACGTGATATGGGGACTGTGGTGTTCAAGGATGCCAAGCACAAGGTCTTTTTGACAGCGAGCGCTGAGGTGAGGGACCTTCGTCGTCTTAAGCAGTTGAAAGACAAGGGACTGGATGTTAATCTTGCCAGCTTGACTCGGGAAATCGAGGAGCGTGACCGTCGTGATCGCGAGCGTGCAGAGGCACCCCTGTTCATGGCAGAAGGGTCACTCCATATCGATTCGTCCAATCTGCCAATTCCGGAAGTGATCCGGCAGGTGCTTGATTGGGTCAGGCGGGACGCCTGAAAACCGGTTCATGGGTTGCCGGCAAAATGCCGGTGGTTTTATTCATCTTACACAGTCATCCAACGCCTAGTGCGAGGGGTGCAATTAAATAGTTTTATGACCGAGAGCTTTGCTGAGTTGTTTGAACAGAGCCT
>JBEIRQ010000035.1:0-10478 GCA_040375885.1 Methylococcus sp. | reverse complement strand
GAGGGTGGTTTTAGGGCCAAGACGGAGCCTGGTCAAACAACGATGTCTGCATCAACCTCCGCGCCACCAAAGACCGTGCCCGTGGTGCGACTCGAGGGGAGGGATACCAGTGACTGGCCCGCGACAATCACCGCCCTTAAAGTCATCACCATTGCCCCTGCCATCAATGGCCGTATCCTCGAACTTCCTATCAGAAGCGGGCAGCAAATAAAGCGCGGCCAACTCATCGCCCGAATTGATCACCCCGGCCTTGATGCCCGAGTAGCTCAAGCGCGAAGTGCGCTTCGAGCGACAGAAGCGGAAGCCCAAAGAGCCCGTGCAGATGCCCATCGATTCAGGAACCTCTTTGATCGGGAAGCAGCAACCCGTCAGGCCCTTGAAACCGCCGAGGCTCAAGAGACCCAAGGAGGTGCGATGGTGGTGAAAGCCCGTGACGGTGTCCGTGAAGCCGAAGCCCAACTCGCAGAAACTCGTCTTTTAGCCCCATTCGATGGGACGGTTGATGTTCGACATCAAGAACTAGGTGATATGGCGATGCCCGGCCAGCCGATTCTGACGCTGCTCCAATCGGGCTCCTTGCGTGTTGTAGCTAACATCCCAGACCTCTGCAGCCACGCCATTCAAATCGGTGCCCCTCTGACGATCCGAACCGCATCTTCAGACCCTATCCCAAACGCCTTAGTCGATGAAATAGTCCCCTCTGAGGATCCGACCACCCATACCCTCTTGATTAAGGCAACGCTCCCCATGCTTGATGGCAAGGGGATTCGGCCTGGAAACTTTGCAACCGTTACTCTCGCTTGCGGCACCCTTAACTCCCTCACCATCCCAGAAGAAGCGATCCATCGGAATGGCCAACTGGAGATGGTTCATATCATCAAAGAAGGAAAGCCCGTCATCAGGTTGGTTCGAACAGGGCGAAAGATCGGTCCCCAAATCGAAATTCTCTCGGGCCTTGAAGAAGGTGATCGCGTGGTCATGGATCGGGACGAACCATGACCAGCGAGAAATCGTTGCCTCAAGAGCGGGGCATCACGACCAAGATTGTCGAACTCTTCATCACCTCGCGACTCTCCGTTCTATTGCTGATCGCCTCTTTTCTCGCGGGATTTGCAGCCCTCGCACTGACGCCCCGCGAAGAGGAACCGCAGATTATCGTCCCGGTAGCCGATGTTTTGATTGCGGCCCCTGGAACCTCCGCGGAGGCCGTTGAAAAACTGATCGCCACACCCCTTGAAAGCCTCCTCCGAGGGATCGATGGCGTCGAATATGTCTACTCCGCCTCAAGAGATAATGAAGCGCTGGTGACCGTTCGTTTTTATGTCGGCGAAGACCGCGAAGACAGTCTTCTTAAGGTCTGGAGCCGGCTGATGTCGCATCAGGCTGAGATGGCACCCCAAATCAAGCAGTGGCGAGTGACACCGATCGAAATCGACGATGTGCCGATTGTCACCCTCACCCTCTCCTCTGTCTCCGATAAAGCGGGGACCTTAAGCCTCCGACGAGTCGCCGATGAGCTAAAGGACAAACTCTCCGCCATCCAAGATGCCGGGAATATCACCGTCACTGGGGGTGAGGCGCGACGCATTCTCATTACTCCTGATCCCGGCCGGCTCGGAGGCTTTGGTCTGACCATTGATGATCTTATGATGGCCTTGAAGGCAGGCAACCTAAACCTTAGTGCTGGCACGTTTGATCAGTCAAACCACGTTGTTCGTCTCGATGCAGGTCCTGCCTTCGAAAAAATCGAAGATGTTAAAAGGCTCCCTCTTCGAATGATCGATGGAAAACCCCTGGTGCTTCAGGATGTCGCCACCATCCAAGATGGGGAGGAAGAACTGACGCACTACACCCGGATCGGCTTCGGCGCAGCAGCAGCTGAAAGCAAAACCATCGAGAGCAAAGCATCTGGGGTCGATGCCCCACAACCACCCAAGGCCTTCGAGCGACGGGAGGCCGTAACCCTTGGCATTGCCAAACGCAAGGGAGCCAATGCGGTCACTGTGGCTGAATCTGTCATGAAGACAGCCGAAGCCGCCAAGGGATCGTTGATCCCGGAAGACATGAGGGTCACCGTCACCCGCAATAATGGGGAAACCGCTGATCACAAGGTCAACGAACTGGTCAAACATCTCCTGATTGCGATCGTCACCATCGTCATTCTGCTGGCGTTTGCCCTCGGCCCTAAAGAGGCCTTCATCGTCGCGTTGGCCGTTCCAATGACGCTGGGCGTGACCCTCCTGATGGATCTCATCTTTGGGTACACCATTAATCGGGTAACCCTCTTTGCGCTCATCCTCTCGCTCGGACTCCTAGTCGATGACCCTATCGTCGATGTTGAAAACATCTTCCGCCACTTTAAATTACGCCGCGAACCACCCCTCGATGCAGCGCTGAGTGCCATCGAGGAAGTGAGACCTCCCACCATCTTTGCGACCTTTACTGTCATCGTCTCCTTTTTGCCTATGTTCTTCATCACCGGCATGATGGGACCCTACATGGCGCCCATGGCCTTCAATGTCCCAGTGGCTATGTTGATGTCGCTTCTGGTGGCTTTCACCGTGACACCGTGGGCGACCTATCACCTTCTTCAAAGTGAATATGGCAAAGGGGAACCGGAGGATCCAAGAGCCTCCGTTCTATGGCGTCTTTATGAAAAAAGTCTCGGACCGATGCTCAAGGCGCCCACTCAGGCACGCCTCTTTCTGATCATCGTTTTTATAGCCTTCGTGCTGTCCGCCTTGCTGGCGGTCTTTCGGGTGGTTCCCTTGAAACTGCTCCCCTTTGACAACAAGACGGAGCTCGCGTTGGTCATTGATATGCCGAGGGGGAGCACCCTTGAAAAAACCGATGCCCTCGCTCGGGATCTCGAGGATTACCTCCTCACCGTCAATGAAGTGACCGATGTGGAAACCTACGTTGGCACATCCTCCCCCATGGATTTCAATGGGATGGTCCGTCACTATTACCTTAGAGGAGAACCCTTTAAGGGTGAGATGAGAATCAACCTCTTGCCAAAGGAGGCAAGAAGCCAGCAGTCGCATGAAATTGCTCTTAGGATCAGAAACGACGTCAAAGCGATTGCCAAAGCCCATGAAGGGAATGTCAAAATTGTCGAAAGCCCGCCAGGTCCCCCCGTTCTATCGACCTTTGTTGCCGAAGTCTATGGCCCACTGAGCGCTGGCCCAGAGGAGCTTGCCGACGTGACCCAGCGGGTCAGCAAAGATGTGAGCACCATTGAGGGTATCGTGGATGTCGATAATACCGTCGATGCGCCACAGACGGTCTATGAATATCGACTGGATCGGCTCAAAGCCGCCGAGGTGGGTATCACGGTTAGCGCGGCGGCTAAGATGCTCCAGAGTGCTCTTAGCGGCACCGATCAAGGCACCCTTCGTGTCGATCAGGAGCGTCAACCGCTCACCATCACGCTCCGCCTGAAGCGCGGTGATCGCTCCAACATCATGGCCCTTGAGTCCCTCAAAATCAGAGGCAGTCAAGGCCAGCTGGTCGCCTTGGGGGACATCGGGACCGTCGAGCAACATCCAGCAAATCTCACGATCTATCATAAAAATCTTCGTCGTCTCCATTACGTCACGGCCGAAATGGTCGGCCGCGAACCGGTTGAAGCGGTTCTCGATTTCGGCCGCATCCGAGATCAAAGCCCACTCCCTAAAGACTACACGGTCGATTTAGCTGGCGAGGGCGAGTGGAAAATCACCGTCGATGTCTTTCGGGACCTCGGGCTCGCTTTTGGAGCCGCTCTCCTGATGATTTATGTGCTACTGGTCGCCCAGACCGGCTCTCTTGGCCTGCCTTTGATCATCATGGTCGCCATCCCCCTGACGGTTATCGGCATCATGCCAGGCTTCTGGCTACTCAACAGCCTTTTCACGACCCCCATAAACGGCATCGACAATCCTATCCTGTTTACCGCGACTGCCATGATTGGAATGATCGCCTTAGCGGGTATCGTCGTTAGAAATTCGATCATTCTCATTGATTTCATTGCCCGCCTGAGAGCTCAAGGGCTCCCTCTTGAAGCCGCGCTGATTGAGGCGGGCGCCACCCGCATGCGACCCATCTTTCTGACTGCAGGTGCCGCTTTATTTGGTTCCTTCATCATTACGCTAGATCCGATTTTTTCAGGGTTGGCGTGGAGTTTCATTTTCGGGATCTTCGCCTCCACGGCGTTCTCGCTCTATGTCGTACCGCTGGTCTACTTCTTGATCAACCGGAATTCACCCAACGACGTTATCCCCCCTACCCAAGGAAACAACCCATGACAAGCGATCGAATCGTCCGCATCGTTGCAGGTCTTTTTGTGATGTTATCCCTCGCCTTAGGACTTGAGGAGAGTCCCCTCTTTCACAACAGGCACTGGCTCTGGTTTACCGCCTTTGTGGGTCTCAATCTTTTCCAAAGTGGGTTTACCCGATTCTGCCCTTTGGACCTGTTACTAGTAAAACTGGGCATTGCCCGATCAGTGGCCTGTTCGAGCCATCAACCTTAAGGGCAAACAACGCCCTGGATCATCCTGAGGAGGAAACCATGTCTAAAATTGTGATTGTAGGCGCCGGTATCGGGGGCATCCCGATGGCATTTGAAATGAAGGAAATGGCTCGAAAAAGTGATGAAGTTGTGGTCATCGCTAACACGCCGACCTTTCACTTTGTTCCCTCCAACCCTTGGGTTGCTGTCAATTGGCGAAAACCTTCGGATATCAAGGTTGAGCTGGCCCCGGTCTTGAAGAAAAAAGGCATTACCTTCATTCACAATACCGTTACCCGTTTCCAGCCTGAACTCAGCCGGGTTGAACTGGCTGATGGCTCCCACGTGACTTACGACTTCCTGATCATCGCCACCGGCCCAAAGCTTGCCTTCGATGAAATCGAAGGTCTCGGTCCTGAAGGACACACCCAATCGGTCTGTCATGTCGATCATGCCGGTGAATCCGGTGAATTCTGGAATGAGTTTGTTAAGGATCCAGGGCCTATTATTATTGGCGCCGTCCAGGGCGCTTCCTGTTTTGGGCCTGCCTATGAATATCTCTTCATCGCTGAGACGGATCTAAGGAAACGGAAGATCCGAGACAAGGTCAAGATGACCTATGTGACCTCCGAGCCCTTTATCGGACACCTTGGGCTAGGGGGGGTTGGCGATACTAAGGGCCTTTTGGAGAGTGAACTGCGCAACAAGCACGTTGACTGGATTTGTAACGCCAAGGTCGACAAGATCGAAGCCGGCATGATGTACGTCACCGAATTCGATGAGAATGGACAGGAAAAGAAGAAGCATCAGCTTCCTTTCAAACACAGCATGATGCTACCGGCCTTCAAGGGCGTTGATGGCCTCATGGGAGTCGAGAAGCTAGTTAACCCGAGAGGCTTCGTTCTGGTCGATGAGCATCAAAGAAATCCGACCTTCAAGAATGTTTATTCGATCGGTGTCTGTATCGCCATTCCACCCTTGAGCCAGACCCCCGTTCCGACCGGAACACCGAAAACCGGCTATATGATTGAATCCATGGTCACGGCAACCGCTCATAACATCCGGGAGGAACTAGACGGCAAGCCGCCAACCCATAAGGCCACCTGGAACGCCTTGTGTCTTGCTGACTTTGGCGATTCGGGTGTTGCCTTCCTGGCGATGCCGCAGATCCCCCCGAGGAACGTCCAGTGGTCATCCAGTGGTCGCTGGGTCCATTGGGCCAAGATCGCTTATGAAAAGTACTTCATCCGGAAGGTTAGAAAAGGGATCAGTGAGCCCACCTACGAGCGGCTCCCCCTCAAGGCCATGGGCATCATGCGGCTAAAAAATAAGGACTGAGCTACGTCAGGCTCGAAAAAAGCCCCGGGTGGACGCCATCAACCCGGGGCTTTTTATTGCCCAACATCTCTTCTCTCTTATTCAGACTCCCACACCAAACTCGGGGAGACTTCCCTTTGAAGACGACAAAATCAGCAACTTTCACCCATCAATAAGACCTGACGCACCTCATAAAATGGGTGGATGAAACACCGAATTGATCCCAAAATCGATTGCGTCTTCAAAGCCCTCCTAGGTGCTGAGGAGAACCGAAACTTGTTAGTGCATTTTTTAAATGCCATTCTCGCCCTAGAGCTGAAGGCGCCACTGGCCGATGTTGAAATTTTAAATCCCTACAATGAGAGGGAGTTCGCGCACGACAAGCTCAGTATCGTGGACGTCAAGGCTAGAGATTTTGAAGGACGGCTCTTTCAAATCGAGATTCAGTTGGTGCAGTATGGCCAGCTTGTCTCAAGGATTCTCTACAGCTGGGCCGACATCTATAGTCAGCAGCTTCAAAGCGGGGAGAGTTACGACAAACTGAAACCGACCTACTCGATTTGGTTGCTGGATGATAGGCTAATCGCATCCGACCAAGATTATGTTCGCACATACAAAATGAGGGATGCCAGAGGCCAAACCCTCTTGGACCATGGCGGGATCTGGCTGTTTGAGATTAAAAAGTTTCACGCCCAAAACATTGACAGCGAGGAGCAGCGTTGGCTTCGTTTCCTCAAAGAGGGCCATCAGCTGGATGATCTTTCACTGCCCGACTGGATGTTCACAAAAGAGATGGAGCAGGCTATGAGTACATTGAGAAAGTTTTCAGATAAAGAACGGGATTATCACGAATATCAGGCTCGTCAGAACTACTTGCGCCAACAACAGGCCATTCAGCAGGAACTCGAGAGTGCTCTCACTCGGACGGATGAGGCGCATATGGAAACAGAACGTGCTCTCCTTGAAACGCGAAATGCCATAGAAGAAAAAAAGAAGGCTATGGAAGAAAAAGAGAAGGCTATGGAAGAAAAAGAGAGGGCTATTGAAGAAAGCAACAGGGCTATCGAAGAAACGGAGAGGGCTATCAAGGAAAAGGAGTCTGCGCTTGAGGAAAAGCGGCGTGCAAACGAGGACAAGCAGCGTGCAGTCCAGGAGAAACAGAGCGCACTGGAGGAAAAGCAGAACGCAGTCCAGGAGAAACAGCGCGCACTTGAAGACAAGCAGCGCGCGATGGAGGAGAGGGAGGAGGCCCTAGAGGAAAAGCAAAACGCCTTGACTGAAATTGCCCGCCTTAAAGCGCTTTTAGAACAAAGAGGCCAAATCACCTAAGGGGGCACCCCCCATCAGAATGACTGAAGAGAGGGCTTAGGCCGCTCGAAAATGCCCCAACATCGCTTTTTCGAGCGGGTTCCACCTAATCTCTATTCGAGTCAGGCTGCGAGCCTCCCTTAATCGCCCTTGGATTCGGTCGGTGGCTTACGAAGACGGATCCCAAGCTCACGGAGCTGGAAGTCAGTGACTTCAGCAGGGGCATCAATCATCGGACACCAAGCGGACTGGGTCTTCGGAAAGGCCATGACTTCCCGAATGGAGTGGGCGCCGGTCATCAGCATGACCAGACGATCCATCCCAAAGGCAATTCCCCCATGCGGGGGCGCACCGTATTTCAGTGCGTTGAGGAGGAAGCCAAATTTCTGCTGGGCCTCTTCTTCACCGATTCCGAGGAGTTTGAAGACGACTTCCTGCATCTCCGTCTGATGAATACGCACCGAGCCCCCCCCAATTTCAGTGCCGTTCAGCACCATGTCATAGGCTCTTGAGAGAGCCCGTTGAGGCTCCCATTGAAGCTCTTCAAGGCTGCACTTGGGGGCGGTAAAGGGATGGTGCAGCGCGAACAAACGCTGGTCTTTCTCATCCCATTCGAACATCGGAAAATCAACCACCCAAAGTGGCGCCCAAGCGCCTTTCGCATGCCCGTGTTCATGACCAATCTTGAGCCTGAGTGCGCCCATCGCTTCATTGACGATTTTGGCCTTGTCGGCACCAAAAAATACCAGATCGCCGGTTTGGGCGCCGACCCGATCGAGGATTTCAAGGACCGCATCGCCTGGAATAAATTTGATAATGGGTGATTGGAGTCCTTCAAGACCCGCGCTGCGATCGGTCACCTTGATGTAGGCGAGACCCTTCGCTCCGTAAATAGCGACATACTGGGTCAAATCATCAATATCTTTCCGTGACAATTCAGCGCCACCTGGGAGGCGCAGGGCGACCACGCGGCCCTCAGGGTCCTTTGCAGGCCCTGCAAACACCTTAAATTCAATATCACTCAAGAGATCTGCGACATCCACCAATTCAAGCGGGATTCGAAGATCCGGCTTATCGGAGCCAAAACGGCGCATAGCCTCGGCATAGGACAAACGTGGGAAAGGATCTGGAAGTTCGACGTCGAGTGTCTTCTTAAAGAGTTCACGAATCATCACCTCCATGAGATCGGTGATCGCCTGTTCATCCATAAACGAGGTTTCGATATCAAGCTGAGTAAATTCCGGCTGACGATCAGCCCTAAGATCCTCATCCCGGAAACAGCGAACCACTTGGTAATAGCGGTCCATACCAGAAACCATCAGCAACTGCTTGTATAGCTGGGGCGATTGGGGCAGGGCAAAGAAATGATTCGGGTGGGTGCGGCTTGGCACCAGATAGTCCCGAGCCCCTTCGGGGGTTGCCTTGGTGAGGAACGGCGTCTCGATTTCATAGAACCCATGATCATCCATAAAATTACGGAGATGGCGAGTGACATCGCGGCGCATCTTCATGCGCTGCTGCATCAAGGGCCTTCTAAGATCGATGTAGCGATAGCGAAGTCTTGTCTCCTCACTCACCTCAATATCGCTTTCAAGGGGGAACGGCGGAGTTTCAGACTTATTGAGGATCTCAAGTGCCGTGGCCAACACCTCAATCTTGCCGGTCGTGAGGTTGATATTCTCGGTGCCTTCAGGACGGGGCCTAACCTTGCCATGAACCTTCAGAACAAACTCACTCCGAACCGTTTCAGCCAGGCTAAAGGCCTCTTGATAGTCAGGATCAAAGACGACCTGAACCAGTCCTTCCCGATCACGAAGATCGATGAAAATAACGCCCCCGTGGTCGCGACGCCGATGAACCCAGCCGCAAAGATCGACTTCGAGATTCAAATGGCTTTCGGTTACTTCTCCACAGTGGTGGCTACGCATGACTCATTCCCTGGACAGCAAAAGGTGAAAGCCTTGAATTATAAGGCCTCCAGGCCCTATCACACAAGGCTTGATCTCGTCCGGAGGGGGTTTTGGCACCCATCATCTGGGAACCTCAGCCCTCATAACGAGAGCCCCCTGAGCCCTTCAGCTGACTGTTAGAATATGAGGCCCACCCCACCAGCCGCATCTCACTATGACCATCGCCGGCCAGCCGTCCCTGATCCTTGTCGATGGATCATCCTTTTTGTACCGGGCATTTCACGCGCTCCCTCCCCTCAACAATTCGAAAGGGCAACCCACGGGCGCCATTTTGGGGGTTACCAATATGCTGAGAAGGCTGGTGGCCAACTACCCTAATAGCCACATCGGAGTGGTCTTTGATGCCCCCGGACGAACCTTCAGGGACGACCTTTTCGAAGCCTATAAGTCCCATCGCCCAAAGATGCCGGATGATCTTCGCTGCCAGATCGAACCCCTGCATGCTGTGATTCGTGCCATGGGTCTGCCGGTTCTGATAGAAGCGGGGGTCGAGGCCGATGATGTGATCGGCACCCTCGCCGTAGAGGCCTTTAAAATAGGTTTTCAGGTCATCATTTCAACCGGCGACAAAGACATGGCGCAACTGGTGAATGAAGGCATCACGCTTGAAAACACCATGTTCAATATCCGCCTAGACCGGCAAGGGGTTATCGACAAATTTGGGGTACCCCCAGAGCGCATCATCGACTACCTAGCACTAGTCGGTGATACCTCGGACAACATTCCTGGGGTCCCCAAGGTGGGGCCTAAAACAGCGGCGAAATGGCTTCAGGAATATGGCTCTCTCGATCATCTGATCACTAAGGCCGAGGAGATCGGCGGCAAGGTCGGAGAATCCTTTAGAGAATCACTCTTCCAAATCCCCCTTTCAAGAGAGCTCGCCACCATCAAATGTGATCTTCAGTTGCCGCTGACCCCAAACCAACTGACGCTCTCGCCGGTCGATGAAGAAACCTTAAGGGAATGGCTGAGCCGTCTTGAATTCACTAGCTGGCTTCGGCAGCTCGGAAGCCCACTTAGTCCCCCTCAAAAAGAACCGACCGGTGAAGCCTCCCCTACCCGTGAGCCCCCTCAGGCCGCTGACTATGAAACTATTTTTACCGAGGAAGCATTGGACCTTTGGATTGAACGCATCAAGGCCCATGGCCTCTTTGCCTTTGATACGGAGACGACCAGCCTTGATTACATGACGGCAGAGCTTGTTGGCCTGTCGTTTGCGGTTGAGGCAGGCGCTGCCGCCTATGTCCCGCTGGCGCACGAAGATCCCAACGCCCCAAAGCAGCTCGACGCTTCAGTGGTCCTCAAAAAACTAAAACCGCTGCTTGAAGATCCCGCCCTTGGCAAGATTGGGCAAAACTTGAAATACGATGCCCATGTCCTTGAGAACCTCGG
>JBEIRQ010000029.1:0-11190 GCA_040375885.1 Methylococcus sp. | reverse complement strand
TGATCGAGGTTCAGAAAAACATCGCGAAGATCCTCCCGGACTTCAAAGGCCTTAGGGCCAATGGCGGGTCCGAGCCAGGCCATGAGATCTTGCGTGCCCATCACCTTGATCGTTGAAGCCACAATGCCATGAGCCAGGCCTTTCCAGCCGGCATGAACGGCGGCCACTTGGCGGCCATCTCTCGTTGTGAGGAGGATAGGGAGACAGTCGGCGGTCATGACCCCACAGACGACACCCGGCTGATCGGTAAAACTGGCATCAGCCTCAGGGAGAAGGCCATGACCGGCTTCAACCACATTGTGACCGTGAACTTGTGAGAGCCAGAAAGGGCTTTGAGGGAGCTCCAAAACGGTTTCAAGCTGTTCGCGGTTCCTCTGGACCCGATCGGCTTCATCACCCACATGAAGGCCGAGGTTCAGGCCATGGTAAGGCCCCTGGCTAAATCCTCCCGAGCGGAGCGTGCTGATCGCTCGAACGCCAGCTGGGGCGGGCCACTCAGGCTCTATCCATTTCACGGCGGGCCCTCTTCTTGCCGGAGCGCGAGAAGAACCCTTTCGAAGTCCGATGGAATGGGCGCTTCCCATTCCATGGAGTCGAGGGTGCCTGGATGAATGATGCCGAGTGCCTGGGCATGGAGGGCCTGTCTTTTAAAGGCCTTCAGGGTGGCGAGGGTCTCGGGTGATGCGCCTGCTGGAATTCTGGCGCGGCCACCGTAGATAGGATCTCCGACCAGGGGGTAGTGAATGTGGGCGAGGTGTACGCGGATCTGATGGGTGCGCCCCGTTTCGAGTCGGACCTCCACCAGCGTGTGCACCTTGAAACGCTCGGCAATTCGGTAATGAGTCACGGCGTGCTTGCCATCGTGGCGAACCGTGAAGCGCTTGCGATCATTGCCGTGACGCCCAATAGGTTCATCCACCGTCCCGCCCCCGGTCATAGCGCCATGCACCAAAGCCAGATAGGTCCTTCGAACGGAGCGATCCTGGAGTTGGTCGACCAAGTGTTTGTGGGCCTCCAAGGTTTTTGCCACCATGAGCAGGCCGCTGGTATCTTTGTCGATTCGATGAACGATGCCAGACCTTGGGACGGTTTCGAGGGTCGGGCAATGATTAAGTAGCGCGTTCTGTAGCGTTCCATCCCAGTGTCCGGCGGCCGGGTGGACGACCAGTCCTTCGGGTTTGTTGATGATGAGAACGGTCTCGTCTTCGAACACGATGTTGAGGGGGATCGCCTCGGCCGCCACCTGGGTGAGGATGGTCGGTTCGGCGATCAGCGTAACCTGTTCGCCGCCAAAGACCTTGTGCTTTGCGGAGACCTGATCGCCATTAAGCCGGGCATGGCCGGAGCGGATCCATTCCTGCAGCCGATTTCTCGAATAATCGGGAAAAAGCACACTCAGAGCTTGGTCCAAACGCTTTCCTGCAAGGTCATTGGGGATTTCGGCCTGCCGCATCGTTTCCAATTTCATTTCAGTCGTTCAAAACAATCACGTTATACTGAAACGATGTGGTCAACGCCCTGAATAATCGGTCTCTCATGCGCATACACCGCCCTTTTATGTCTTGGATATGGATTTTTATGGCCCTGAGCTTCCTGCTCGGGGGTTGTTCTGATACGCCAGAGGAAACGCAGGACGAACATTCGGACTGGCCCGCAGAACAGTTCTACAAGGAAGCGCGTAACGAGCTGAATGAAAAGCGTTTTGAAAAAGCCGCCAAGCTCTACGAGAAACTGGAGGCTCGCTATCCCTTTGGTAAGTACGCCACACAGGCGCAGCTCGATGTGGCCTACGCCTACTATAAAAATGACGAGCCAGACTCCGCTATTGCGGCCGCGGATCGCTTCATCAAACTCAATCCCGCCCATCCCCACGTCGACTACGCCTACTACGTGAAGGGCTTGGTCAATTATAACCGAGGCATCGGCTTTATTGATCGATTCATTCCAACGGACTCCTCCCAGCGTGACGCGGGACCGACCCTCGACTCCTACAAGGATTTTGAGGAATTGGTTCGCCGCTTCCCAAATAGCCGCTATGCCGAGGATTCAAGAAAACGTCTAACCGCCCTCAGGAACAATCTCGCGATGCACGAGATTCATGTGGCTGATTTCTATATGCGTCGTGAAGCTTATCTTGCCGCCGCTCGTCGGTCTGGGGATGTGGTCAGAAAATACCAGCGCACTCAAGCCGTTCCAGTCGCCCTTGAGATCATGGAAAAAGCCTATCGGAAACTCGGAATGACCCAACTTGCTGATGATGCCCATCGGGTCTTCGAGCAGAATTATGCAGCGGGAGCGCCAGGCCGCGCCGTCAAGGATGTTAACTATGAAACGTCCGCTATGGAGGACATCTGGCACTTTATTGGCCTTGAACGGTAGGGGGATTTTTGAAGTGGTGGTCAGAACTCTCGATGTGTTGTGTGTCGGGCACGCCTCCTATGACCATGTTTTCTCGGTCGATCATCATCCTTCGCCGGATGAAAAGCAGTTTGCAGGGGGCATGATCGGTTGTGGCGGAGGGCCTGCGGCCAATGCTGCGGTCACGGTGGCTCGTCTTGGCCACCGAGCGGGCTTCATGGGCTATCTCGGGGAGGATCTCCATGGCGTTTTGCATTTCGAGGAGCTTTTAAACGAGAAGGTCGATACCACGGGCATCGTCCGGGGTCATCAGCCGACGCCGGTGTCGGTCATTTTGGTCAAGCCCGATGGCGCCCGTTCGGTCACGACCTTTAAGGGCGGGGTCCCTTCGGGTTTCTTCGGGGGCCCTTCTCCTAAAATGGCCGCTAGGGTGATCTTGATGGATGGTCATGAACCGGATCTTTCGATGGCAATGATGGATGCCAAGGCGGTCACGGTTCTCGATGCAGGTTCTCTCCACCCAGGAACGGAGACGCTCATGAGCCGAGTGGACTATTTGGTCTGCTCTGAAAAATTTGCAGCCTCGGCGGTCGGCCAAGGGGACATGGAGGCTGCTCTTAGGGGTTTGGGTGAGGTCGCGCCTACGGTGGTCATCACGCTGGGTGATCGAGGTCTTCTCTGGCGGCATGAAGGGATGAAAGGACGACTTTCTGCCTTTACCATCAGGGAACGAGATACCACCGGTGCTGGGGATGCATTTCACGGCGCGTTTGCAGCAGGCCTGGTTCGGGGCCTCCCATGGCCGGATCTTCTGATGTTTGCTTCTGCCGCTGGGGCGGCGTGTTGTGAAGTCTTTGGGGCAAGGCCCGGGCTTCCGGATGAGTCATCGATCGCGCGGATCCTCCAAAAGGAGGCCCTCGTTTTTTCATTGAGTTAAGGGCGTCTTTTCGGTCGACCCCTTCTTTTTATTGGCAGGATTACCCTTAGGACATATCAACTACCATGGTTCATCGTTGTCTATTGATCCTTCTTTCGTTGATTGTTCTCTCTGCTTGTTCTGGGTGTACTGAACTTTTGGGGCCGGAAGCCTCAGTGGCCGAGCCACCTAAACCCTCAAAGCCCTCCTTGCCAAGGGTTAAGGGCGATGCGGGAGGGCTTTATGCCGCGGACGCTTTGAGTGGAGATTTTCGGGGATATCCAGAGGCGGAGCGATTCATTGACAACATGGTCAAGGAACACGGCTTTTCGAAGGAATATCTCTATGGCCTTTTGTCGCAGGCCAAGCGCAAAACCTGGACCATCGAATACATGAACCGGGAAAAGCCAACGACGAAACCCAAGCCGGGTGGCTGGACTCGTTATCGCGCTAAATTTCTCGATGATCGCCACATTCAGGCCGGAGTCCACTTCTGGTCGAATCATGAAGCTGCGCTTAAAAGAGCCGCCAAAGAGACCGGCGTCCCGCCCGAGGTCATTCTTGGCATCATGGGCGTTGAGACCATTTATGGTGCAAACCTCGGTAATCACCGGGTGATTGATGCTTTGGCGACACTGGCGTTTGATTACCCGCGCCGCGCTGAATATTTTACGAGTGAGCTTGAAAGTCTCTTGATCATGGCGCGGGACGAAGGTATGGATCCCTCGCGTCCTATCGGGTCGTTCGCCGGGGCTATGGGTCTTGGCCAGTTCATGCCCAGCAGTTTCTTGAAATATGCCGTGGATTTCGATGGGAATGGCCGCAAGGACCTTTGGGATCCCGAGGATGCGATTGGTAGCATCGCACATTATTTCGAGGCTTACGGTTGGCAGAGTGGTGAACCCGTCGTCACCGAAGCCCTCGTGATGGGCGATTTAGCGCCAGAGCTTAAGACGGGGTTTGAGACCCGTTACAGTCCTTCAACGCTCAGAGATTATGGCATTCGGCCGGCCCGGGGGGACGTTCCCGGTGAGACCAGTTTGCTTGAATTGAGTACCACGACGGGCAACCAGTATTTGCTGGGTTTTCCAAACTTTTATGTCATTACCCGGTATAACCACAGCACCTATTATGCCTTGGCGGTTTATCAGCTGGGCCAGGCGATTAAGCGGCGATATTTGGGCGCTGAGTAATCCTTCGTCCTCATGATTGGGTAGGGGTTCAAGATCCCGTTGGGTGGCCTTTGGGGTATTCAAAACGCAGCATATGTCCGGATCCTTTCATGATGTGCTGCCAGGCGTCCACCTTAAACTCCAAAATCGCAACACCTGTGGTGGGGAGATGTGAGACGCCGGCGCCACTCAGGTCGTTAATGAGGTCGGTGAGGTCTGGATTATGGCCGATGAGGTAGACCCGATGCCAGTGGTGGTCAAGATCATGCACTGCGCTCATTAGACCTGTCGTCCCCTCTTCATAAAGGTCACCCCTGATCTCAATATCGGTTGCGGGGTGATCCACCGCCGCTGCGATGAGGTCAGCGGTCATTCTTGCCCGGAGTGCAGGGCTTGAGAGGATATGATCGGGGGGATAGCCCCACGCCTTCAGGAGGGCCCCCATCCTTGGAGCGTCTTTGAATCCTCTTGGATTCAAAGGTCGGTCTTGGTCCTTAAGGCTGGGATCGTCCCAACTCGATTTGGCGTGTCGAATAACGACGAGCTGTTTAATGGCCGTTCCTCGGTGAATTTTTATGGGTGCTTTGGGCGTCATAAAACGTCGGTCTTTTGACGTTCTTTGGAGCGTCAGGCCGCGCTATACTAACCCAAACATTTTGGCGGTTGGAATCCGGAGTGGCTGATGGCTCGACCTTGGGTTGCTGTTGTCCTTCCAAATGTTTGCCATGACGAATGGAGAACTGATCTTGATCTTAGTTGATAGGAAGACTGACCGTGAGAAAATCTAGTTTTGGTGTTTGGATCGTCTTCGCCCTTGGGGTCTCCGGGGTGGCTATCGCCTCTCCAGGGAAGGTGGCCCCCCCTCCCGCACCAGATCAGGCTTTGGCAGCCGCTGAGGCCCCTTTGGTGCCTGAGGTCAGACCCTTTGATTTTTCGGATGTCGAGACCAAGGCGCAGGAGTTATCGAAACAAGCCTATCTCCGTGATGACAGCGGAATGCCGGAAAGCCTTCTAAAGCTTGATTACGATCAGTATCGTGATATTCGCTACAAGACTGAAAAATCCATATGGCGTGATGAAGGCCTTCCCTTTCAGGTCCAAGCCTTTCATCGCGGGTTCATGTTCAAGGATCGGGTGATCGTCAATATCATTGACCATGGTTCAACTAACCGTGTCGGCTATTCTCCGGACCTTTTTGACTATGGAAAGAATCGCTTTGAGACGCCGCTTCCTGAAGATCTCGGTTTTGCGGGTCTACGCTTTCATTACCCCCTAAAGCGGGATGAAACATTCGATGAAATTGCCGTCTTCCTCGGTGCAAGTTATTTCAGGGCGGTGGGGCTAGGCCAGGCCTACGGCCTTTCCGCTCGAGGTCTTGCGATTGATACGGGGCTTCCAAAGGCGGAGGAATTTCCTATCTTTCGGGAGTTTTGGGTTGAAAAGCCTGATAAGGAGGCAAACGCTTTGACGGTGTACGCCCTCCTCGATAGCCCGAGTGTTGCTGCGGCGTACCGCTTTGTCCTCCGTCCGGGACTCGATCTTGCGATGGACGTTCAAAGCCATCTTTATTTCAGAAAGAAGGTCGAGCGCCTGGGGATTGCTCCTCTCACCAGTATGTTCATGCAGGGTGAGAATACCGATCGGTTTATGGATGATTTTCGCCCCGAAGTTCACGATTCCGATGGGCTTCTGATTGGCAAGAGCACGGGTGAATGGATGTGGCGTCCACTCAATAATCCAAAGCAGCTTCGAATCAGTGTCTTCAAGGATGCTAAACCTTCTGGTTTTGGATTGATGTCGCGTGATCGGAATTTCGATCATTATCAGGATTTAGAGGCAGGCTATCATCTTCGCCCCAGCGCTTGGGTAGAGCCGATGGGCGATTGGGGTGCCGGGGGGATCTACCTCATTGAAATTCCAAGTGATGCTGAAAAGTACGACAACATTGTCGCGTTTTGGGTTCCGGATGAGCCTACGG
Organism: Methylococcus sp.; assembly: GCA_040375885.1. Lineage (GTDB taxonomy): Bacteria > Pseudomonadota > Gammaproteobacteria > Methylococcales > Methylococcaceae > UBA6136. Next base: position 4,766 of record JBEIRQ010000029.1, on the reverse strand, counting down.
GTGAAGGGAAGGAGCTGCGTTACGATTACCGGCTCCACTTTGTGACGAATGAATTCACCGCGCCGAGTGGCGGCAAGGTGGTGTCGACACGGGTTGGATCGGCGGGAAGCAAGACCAACCGACGAAAGTTTGTGGTTGATTTCACCAGTCCGATGCTCAAGCTCATGAGTCCTAAGGCAAAGGTAGAGGCGGAGGTGAGCGCTGTGGGCAAGATTACAGATGTGGTCGTTCAGAAGAATGAGGCACAAGGAACCTGGCGGTTGAGCTTTGATCTGGAGCCTGAAAAAGGGCGTAATCCCACCGAGCTTCGAGCGATCCTCAAATCAGGCAAGGACATCCTCACCGAGTCTTGGGTTTATCAGTGGAATACGCCGTGAATCAGGTGATGAGGGAGGATGAGGGCGTCGCTGATACTGTTCTTGAGCGGGTCCGAGAGTATTGGCGAACCTTGGGACTTTCGGATGAGGTCCTGATCGACAGCCTCTCCGCTGATTGTCTTAGTCGGGGACGACGTCTGGTCAGTAGAACCCATCCAGAAGAGCTCCTCAGGCGAGCGCTCGAAGAAGCGCAAAGGCGTTTTGATCATGCCTTGGCGGCCGCCTTTGGGCTTCCCCCTTCCAATGATCCCTATCCCCTCGCCGCTGCTCGGGCAGCGTTTTTGATGGCGCCTGATATTTCCGCGGATACGCTGTTTCGGCACGACGATACCACGCGCCAGCTCCGTGAATCATTGGCAGGGCAGTTGCCGCAGTCAACACCGCCCGAATCACCCCTAGAGATGCTGCCGGTGCCCCTTGATTTTTGGCTGTTTCAATCCACCGATCGCTGATTTAGGATCCATTCGCATGTCTTCTGCAGCCAAGAAGCTGACTCCAGGAACGATTACCGCCAGACGGATCCTCTTTCTGGTTCTGGTGGGCCTGACGACCCTTCTGGCCATGGTGATGATCACCAGTGCTTTTCTTCAGAACGGCATTACCCCCACGGAACTCCTACTGTTGGTCCTCTACACCCTCTTGATCCTGTGGGTGAGTACCTCTTTTTGGACCGCGACCTTAGGTTTTTGGGTGCTCTTGCGTGGGGGGGATCGACTCTCCATCGGTCGACTGGCCCCAACCCCTACAACCGATGAGGGGCCTCAAAAGACCGCTCTGGTGATGCCCATCTACAACGAAGATCCGACCCGGGTGACGGCCGGGCTTAGGGCAATTTGGCAATCGCTTGAAGAGACCGGTCAGAGTGATCGATTTGAACTTTTTATCCTCAGTGATACCCGCGATCCTGAAGGCTGGATGCAGGAGGAAGCAAATTGGTACCAGATGTGTCTGGACTTCCATGCGCATGGACGTATTTTCTACCGTAATCGGGAGCGTAATATCGCCCGAAAGAGCGGTAACCTTGAAGAATTTTGCCACCGTTGGGGTGGTCGCTACCGGTATATGGTCGTTCTTGATGCCGACAGCATCATGGCGGGTGAAACACTGGTCAAGATGGCGGATCTCATGGATGCCCACCCGGGGGTGGCCTTAATCCAGTCGCCACCGTTGCCGGCGAACCAGCATTCCCTCTTTTCAAGGATCCTTCAGTTTGCCAGTAGCTTTTATGGCGATATCTTCATTTGGGGCATTAATTATTGGCAGCTCTCGGGGAGTGGTTACTGGGGGCATAACGCGATCATCCGTATTGCCCCATTTGTGGCCCACTGTGGGCTTCCAAAATTGCCGGGAAGAGAACCGTTTGGCGGTGAGATTTTTAGTCATGATACGGTGGAGGCGGCCTTGCTTCGTCAGGCCGGCTGGGAGGTCTGGATCGCTCCAGAACTTAAAGGGAGCTATGAGGAGCTGCCACCGACCCTGATTGATTACGCAAAGCGCGACCGGCGCTGGTGCCAAGGTAATCTGCAACATCTTCGCCTGGTCTTCGCTAAGGGCTTTTCGAGTCTCGGTAGGCTCTATTTTTTGATGGGCATCATGTCTTATGTCTCATCACCCCTTTGGTTCTTGTTTTTAGTCCTCACCGGTTTTGAAGCGTACGTTAAAAGTCAGACCATGCCGGTGTATTTTTTTGGCGACAACTTGTTTCCCGTGTGGCCTGAGTCCTATGCCGTTGAGATGACGACCGTCCTTTTGGTGACGCTGGCGATGCTGTTCCTTCCAAAAGTCTGGAGTCTCCTTTTAGGGGTTCTTCATTGGAGGCGTGTGAAGCTGTATGGTGGTTTCTTTAGAGCGACCCTTTCCGTATTTCTTGAAAGCATTTTCTCGATGCTAACGGCGCCGGTCCTGATGATCTATCAGAGTAAGTTTGTGGTGGCTATTCTGATGCGCCGCAGTGTCGGCTGGCCCCCACAAAACCGGGATGATCACCGGCTGAGTCTCTGGGAGGCGATCCAAGCGCATGGTGAACATACCGTGATCGGTCTTTTAGCGGGCTGGATCAGCTATGAACAGGTTCCAGGATTTTTTCTGTGGCTGGTTCCAGTATTAGCAGGGCTTGTCTTATCTATCCCGCTCTCGATGTTATCGAGCAGTGCTTGGGTTGGCATCATCACCCGGAAAATGGGGCTTTTTTTGACGCCTGAAGAGAGCAAAGAGCCGCGGGTTCTGACGCTTCTTAAAGAGAGTCTCCAAATGCTCGAAGCTCAGAAAGCGGGGCGCCGCGAGACCGGAGAAGTCCGCAATATTGAAGACCCCGGGGTCTGTGCGCTGCATTTGGCGCTATTGCCTAATCGTCCGGTTAAAAAACGTCAGCGGCACCAGTTGCGAGCGCTGGTCTATGAGCTGATTGAAGATGGTCCTGATAAGCTTTCAGGGCCAGAGAAGCGGAGTCTCATATCGGATCCAGAGACTCTAGTGAAGCTTCATACGCTTTCATGGAGTGATGGCCGGGGTGTTCGTTAGCCCGAAGGATGCTTTAGCGTTTTTCCCGAAAGAAGCGCCTGAGTTGATCGCCGCATTCGACTTCGAGTAGCCCCCCATGAACTTCTATCCGATGGTTTAAAAAGTCCGCATCTTGAAGTCTCAATGCACTTCCTGCCGCGCCGCGCTTGGGATCTTGGGCCCCATAGACCACACGCTCTATACGAGCATGACTTATAGCTCCCATGCACATCACACAAGGCTCTAAGGTGACATAGAGGGTCGCCCCGACGAGTCGATAGTTCTTTAGGGATTGACCTGCCGCTCGCATGGCAACGATTTCGGCGTGGGCACTTGGATCGTGATCTGCGATCGGGTTATTGAAGCCTTCGCCGATGACTTCATCGTTTAAGGTAATCAAGGCTCCAACTGGAACCTCGCCAAGACGCTCCGCTCTTTCGGCAAGTTCGAGGGCACGTTTCAGCCAAAAGATATCCTTCTGTAAGACTTGAGAAGACAAAGAAGTGAAACTCACAACGAGTGGTGGTGAATCCTTTTTGGACCGTTCAGGATTGATGGGGCTTCATTTGGCCATGATCGTCATGGACTATGAATATTTTCGTTTATGTTACAAAAATAAAACTGCTTTATTGTCGCTCGAAGTAGACGTTGCTCATTATGTTCTTAGCTATCAAGAACGGTTCATTTGAGATTGTGAAGTCGCCTCTATATGGTTCGCTGAACATATAAATCGCATAAAGTGATGAAAATATTATTAATGAGGTCAATAATATCAATATGCTTTGCGTTTTTCTGCACTCTAGTTGAAAAAAAAAGGCAGTAAATATTGTGATTAAGGCGCCAGAGAAGAGTAGTACCCATTCAGAGGTCGGGAATGAGGATGTATAACTATTGAATCTCTTGATTCTGAATCCCCAGATATCCATGGACGCTTGAATCAACATTGGAAGGATAGCTTCTTCGTTCGTTGAAGAGGTGTTTAATGATAAGATATCATCATTGAGTTCTCTTAGGATGCTTCTTGCCTTAAGGTTGTATCCACCATCTTGCAATATACGCCAGTCGTTGTATACAGCCTCATCGTTGTATTCTTTAACTTTTTTTATTATTGATTCTCCTGCTCCACCGGTCTTTATATGTTTTGCTAGCGTGTAAACCTGAAGAACAGCTTTTGCTTCATTTTCTACGGTTTCGTGTGCGGAAGAGTATCTCGATGTTGCATCATATACAATAAGCCCTATTAATAGTGCATAGATGGTTCCGATTACTTGAAAGAATCCTCCGAGGACTTCGGGGTCAAGCTTCTTTTTTATAGGTTTTATGCTAATAAAATAATATAACGCTGGAAAAAATAAAGAACATATTATTACTGCTGGTATACCGAAGTGGTATCGATCTATTTGTATAATGCTAATTATTTCATTCATTCGCGACCTCTTTTCGTGTCTAGTTCATGAAAAAATATCTGATTTATCAGAATATTCCTTATGTTATGCTTGACGCGTTTTTATAAAATATCAAACACATCCTTTTGGGACCGTTCGTTAGCTTCTTTAAATCGGATATGCAAAGACGCAATGCGTGGTTGAGTGGATGGTAAAGAGTGACAGAACAGTCCTGCAACCATTCTTCAGAATAATTGCAGGATGTCGTGGATGAGAAAAACTAATCTATTGATTTATAGAGGACTTCATAGCAATATCGTCACTCAAGAACGACTATAAATCAATAACTTAGAGCACATATATCATTCCCACTCTATGGTCGCGGGTGGTTTGCCTGAGATGTCATAAGTCACTCTAGAGATTCCAGCGACTTCGTTGATGATCCGGCGTGATACCAGGTCGAGGAACTCATAGGGAAGATGCGCCCAGCGAGCGGTCATGAAGT
>JBEIRQ010000249.1:0-3109 GCA_040375885.1 Methylococcus sp. | reverse complement strand
CGGGCAAAGTCGGCAGAAAGAATGGAAGGTGCAATCCAGGGTGTATTCATAACATCGCTCTCAATAACCGGCGCGCATCACCGCGGCCTCGTGGGTCCACAAAGGCCTCATCGGCCCCATCAACGGAGCATTGTCCCACTTGCCACCACCCCCCCGCAAGACAAAGGGCTTTAAAGATCAATGTGGGGCCGGGCTTTTAGAACGTTTTAGACGGAGACAAGGAGATTCGACAAGATGCCAAGAGACGATCCCAAAGAGAAGACTGAAGGCGGCGGCCAGAGGCATCATCTCCAAGGGGGTGATTCCGGGATAGGCCATCGCAAGAGTCTGCTGGATGGGAAAGGCGTAGATATAAATACCATAAGAATAATCCCCAAGCCGGTTGAATCGGCGAATAAAACCTCCAGGGACGGTGGCCAGCGACAAGACCAAATAGGGCATCAATGGGAGATAGACCCACATAAAGAAAGATTTTTGGAACATCGACAGCCCAAAAAAAGCTAGCGCCAGAACCAAAAGCCCACCAGAAACCGGAATGCGGTCCTTTAAGAGATACATCGCCGATCCTAAGGAAAAGGCGGCGGTGAGCCTCAAAAAGGGCGTGACCTCGTGACCCCAGATGAGGGCCTTTGAAACCATAAAGACGGCATAGAGCGCGATGCCTTTAATCCCGAAGGCAAACAGTCGGCCCCGAAGACTTGGGCGGACGCCGAGCACCCACCAAAGACCGACCAACCAAAGATACATTTTGACTTCATAGGGCATCGTCCAGAGAGAGCCATTGACCTTCAGTGCGAATGGGTTCCCCTCAAAGACTCCCGGCAACTGAAAGCGAAGCCCTCCGATCAGCGTCGAACATTTGAGGAGATAACTCAAGGTCAGGGGTGCCTCCCCATACTCCCTTAGAGAAACCGTCGTCACCAAGGGCCCAAGGACAAAAACCGTCAAGACCACCATGACGATGAGACCCGGGTAAATTCTCAGGAGCCGCGCGATAAGAAAGGCACCCACTGACTTCCGATAAAGAAGGCTCTGGGTCACCAGAAAGCCACTGATGATAAAGAAGGTATCGACGGCAAAGCCGCCGAGACTTTGGCCCAGAGAGTGACTCAAAGGCTCTTCAGCCCCTACTCCGAGCGCCAGGGGGTAGCAGTGCCCAATGAGGACGGCTATCGCCGCTATGAAGCGCATCAAGTTAAAGTTATTGTCGCGACCCTTAAGCCGGTCACCGAGCATGACATCATGTCCAAAAAACATGGCTTAGTCCAAGGCTTGAGCCTTTGGTCTATGGCGCTGGGCATCCATGACCAAGAGCCCCTCATGCCAATCGAGATGATGGAGCCCCAAAACGCCTGGCGTCTCCTCCCCCCGGCGATGCCAGATTCTCTTTTCCTCGTAAGCCGAAGGGGTCAGGGTGATGATCTCACTCAGATTAAGGCCGGCACCATAATGCCCGGTGCAATCCTGAGAAGGCCTTAAAAGACGACCGCCGGCATCCTTGATGACCCTTCCTGCCGAGCGGCCAACTTCAAAATCCCGAACCAAAGGATTCATCGGGTGAGGCAACCAATCTCCTTCGATGGGATGATCGGTGTAATAGGCAAAAAGGCTTTCATCGTAACGAATCCCCTGCCCCTTGACCGAACAGAAAAGCCACCAACGCCCCTCATATTCAAAGAGCGTCGAATCCACCATTCTCGGCCCCTTGAAGAGGGTTCTGACCTTTTCCCATCGATCCGGGAACCGGGTGCAGCGGTAAAGATCCACACAACGCACCGCTTTCTTTTCAGGGACCATATAAAGATCATCCCCAAAGGCAAAGAGATAGGGATAAGACAGATGATAAGGTTCCTGAAGGATGGGCTTTGACTCCCCTAAGGGCTGTAAAAACGCATCGATGGCCATGGCACTGATATGGCCACGCCGCGTTGCAAAAGGATATTCCTCAAAAAAGACGAACGTCTCCCCGCCCTGACGCCAAAGAAAAGGGTCGGCCCAGAAGCGATCAGATGGCGGATAGATTGGGGTCAATGCCGACACATCGGGGGATCGAAGGGTCTCTAAAGCCGCTCTCCCGAGAAGGAGGTACCACTGAAAAGGCTCCCGCTCAAGATCGCTTCGGCGCCTAAAAAGACGATTGAAGTGCTTTTGAAGAACGTGAATCATGCGATCCTCAAGATCCTCATCACGCGATCAGCCCCCATCACCATCCCCTCGGGTAATGTAAAGCTCATCCGCTTCAATCCTTCGAACCAGCGTTGACATCGACTTGCCCTCTTTGAAGCGTTCCTTGAATTTTAAACGCTGAAGAGCCGCGACGACCGCCTTGCCACCGGTATAGCATTCAACCCGATGGACCGACGCCTTTTTGAGAGAGCGCAGCGCAAAAACCAGCAAGGCATCCAGCACCAAAGGATCATCATCCCGCGCCAGAATATCAAGAACGTGCGCCCTCAGCTGGCCATGGCGATGAAAGGTTGTGACCACGAGGTAGCCTTCAAGCGCGCCATCATCTTCTGCAACCATCACCTCATAAGCGGTATCGGGGTGCTGCCGATATCGCCACTGGAGGACCTCGCGATCGCGGCGGGTAATGGCCGGGTGGATCCTTCTCGCGTTCTCAAAGAGGACATCAAAGCGATCATCAAAATCGCCTTGAAGGACTCGAACAGCGCGTGTCGGCTTCGGGAGGCCCCGAATGAACCAGTCCGCCCACCACCCCAGAAAAAGGCCGAGAGGCTTCCCGAGAATCTTACTGATGGGCTGACGGAAGGTCAGGAGACGGGTAAAGCTCCCTGTCCCTAAGAAATCTGTTGACCCAATCTTGTAGGCCACAACGGCCATCGGGTCGGTTAAGTGTTTACCGAGCTGGTAAACCCCTGCAGCTGGGTCATTCAAGAGGGCGCCCACGACGCCTTTTGAAAGATCAGGCCCCGCTAGCTGAACGCCCGCCTTGCGAGCGGCGCGCATGGCCTTTCGGATCAACCCCCAGTGGGCCAGGGCATCGGCAAACCAGAACGCCTCAACCGGGACCCCCTCAAGATAACGGCCGGCGGGAATACAGCCGATGGCCGCCACCAGCTGACCCTCCCACTCCGCAACGACGCCT
>JBEIRQ010000285.1:0-2843 GCA_040375885.1 Methylococcus sp. | reverse complement strand
GGTTGCCCCGCTAATTTAAAATCTCATGTAGTCATTATTGATGGCTATGTTGGCGCGTTCGCTTCGGATAAAAAAACCAAGCTTTAAATTCTGCTTGGTCAAGCAGCCAGGTTTGAACCTCTCTTTGTCGAAACGGCTACAGGTTCGGATGATCGCCGCACGTAATGAACAATCAGGCTGCCTAAGCGCCAATCCGTAGGGATCTCCTTTTGTAGTTTGAAGCCTTGATTGTCATGTTTAATCGGAAAAAAGGCATAGGAAGATCGCTCACGCGATCCAAACGATCGTGCCAAAGTGAGTCGTCTCCTTGTCGATATTGAGAATCATGGGGTCTCAAGGGAACGCCTTGAGCGTGCCGCGATTCAACCGGTGGCCGCTGGTCATGGGACTTGGTTTTTAAAAGGCTCCTAGAGGGTTCTCCCCAAGGAAGGCCAAGTCCCTGACGAGGGCGGCTTGGCCTAGCGGCAAGGTTCTAAGGCTCTTTGATTTAGCGCTTCATCATGTCAAAGAATTCCTGGTTCGTCTTGGTGTCCTTCAACTTACCAAGGAGGAATTCACTCGCCGCCATTTCATCCATAGGCTGCAGAATCTTCCTTAAGATCCAGCACTTTTGAAGTTCATCCGCAGGGACGAGGTATTCCTCACGGCGGGTTCCAGAACGATTGATATTAATGGCCGGATAAATTCTCTTTTCGGCGATCTTTCGTTCAAGGTGGAGTTCGTTGTTACCGGTTCCTTTGAATTCTTCGTAGATGACTTCATCCATTCTAGATCCTGTGTCGACCAGGGCCGTTGCGATGATGGTCAGGCTGCCGCCTTCTTCAATGTTGCGGGCCGCACCAAAGAATCGTTTTGGTCGTTCGAGGGCATTGGCATCAACACCCCCGGTCAGGATTTTGCCGGATGCTGGGACGACCGTGTTGTAGGCTCTCGCCAGGCGGGTGATGGAGTCTAGAAGGATGACAACGTCTCGGCGATGTTCCACCAGACGTTTAGCCTTCTCAAGGATCATTTCAGCGACCTGAACATGGCGAGCGGGAGGCTCATCGAAGGTACTTGAGACGACCTCGCCGCGGACGCTCCGCTGCATTTCAGTGACTTCTTCGGGACGCTCATCAATCAACAGGACGATGAGATAGCATTCAGGGTATTTTTCCGCAATGGAATGCGCAATGTGCTGAAGAATCATGGTCTTGCCGGCCTTTGGCGGCGACACAATCAGACCGCGCTGCCCTTTGCCGATGGGGGCCACCAGATCCATCACCCGGGCGGTGAGATCCTCGGTGGTTCCATTACCAATTTCAAGCTGTAGGCGTGATTTTGGAAACAGCGGGGTCAGGTTCGAAAAGAGAATCTTATGCTTCGCATTTTCTGGCGCCTCGTAATTGATTTGCTCCACCTTGAGCATGGCGAAATAACGTTCACCTTCTTTTGGGGGGCGAATCTTGCCGGAGATCGTATCGCCGGTTCTGAGGCTAAATCGTCTGATCTGGCTGGGGGATACATAAATATCGTCAGGGCCTGCCAGAAACGAGCTGTCGGCCGATCTCAGAAACCCATATCCATCGGAGAGGATTTCTAAAACGCCATCTCCGTAGATGTCTTCACCACTTTTAGACTGCTTCTTCAAGATAGAGAAGATCAGGTCCTGTTTTCGGGTTCGGGCGACGCCCTCGATTTCGAGGGTTTCGGAGATTTCGATGAGTTCAGCAACGGGCTTGCGTTTGAGGTCGGTCAGGTTCATGGATGACAAGAGGGTAATGAAATGATGAGGTGGTGGATTCAGGATCCAATCAGAGGTCGGTTGTTGTGCCTGCCAGAGTGACAGGTCGGGATGAGAGCCTTTGGGCTGGCAACCGAGTGGACTGAATTGGGGAGGTCTGGTTTCAGTAAGGATGGGAGGGATAAAACCTGCCGGAAGTTCCGGCAGGTTTTAATGAATTAAATGTTAGCGTCGATGAAAGCCGCTAATTGTGACTTCGCAAGAGCCCCTACCTTGGTTGCAAGGACTTCTCCGTCCTTAAACAAGATTAAGGTCGGAATGCCGCGAACACCATAGCGTTGGGGAGTCCCAGGATTATTATCGATATTGACCTTGGCGACGGTCATTCGTCCTTGGTATTCAGCCCCGATTTCTTCGAGAATCGGCGCGATCATTTTGCAAGGTCCGCACCACTCAGCCCAAAAGTCTACCAAGACAGGTGTTGCAGATTTCAGTACTTTTTCATCAAACTCAGCATCACTGATCTGAAGGATGTGTTCACTCACGGCTATCTCCGTCGTTCGGAAAGAAGGGGGGTAATGTTTGAATTCGGCGTCTTCGATGCGGTTGCAGAGAACAACCTGGAAGGACTGAGTCGGTTCTCAGTGTTGACACATTTGAGCGTAATCCCCCCTCGATTGCAAGCGTTTTCCGCTTTCGGCGCCCGCGTTTTTTCAATAGGGGGGGTTAGGCTCTATGGTGTGCCCATTTTTGAGGATCAAATCAGAGCCTTACAGGAAGGGGATTAGGTGCCCTCACGGCTTCTTAATTCAGGACGGAGGTGGGATCGATCCCCCAGCCGGTTCAGGCGGGGGCCGTGATCGAGAAAATCAACCACCGCGAGTGAGGCCACAGGAATGCCGATACGGTCCCGATAGCCACCGATATCTATTCCAAGGAGGGCACAGATAAGGATGCGGATGGTGGCCTTATGAGAGACGACCAGGACATCACCTGAAGCATGTTCCCGCTGGATATCATCAAGGACATCCAGAGCCCGGCGAGCGACATCAATGCCTCTTTCACCACCCGTCGGTGAATTCCAACCGGCATCTGATGACCACTTGGCATAGTCCTCGCT
>JBEIRQ010000387.1:0-1915 GCA_040375885.1 Methylococcus sp. | reverse complement strand
CTCAAATCCTTGGGCGATGAGGATCTCTTGAGCGTCCTGATTGATCGGGCTCGACGGCTTGGAATGGAGCTAACACCCGCCGTGGGTCACTACCTAGTAACGCACGCACCACGCAGCCTTGATGCCTTAATCCCACTGATGGAACGTTTAGATAAGGCCAGTCTCGCTACACAGCGCCGATTGACCATCCCTTTCATCAAGACACAGCTAAGCGATCTTAGTTCATGAATGTCTTGATCATCGGCACAGGGGCTATTGGAGGTTTTTACGGGTCACTTCTTGCTAAAGTGGGGCACCGTGTCTCCGTCCTTGCACGATCAGATTTTGAGATAATTAAGGATCGTGGAATCCAACTGACCAGTGATACCCTCGGCCAATGGAATTTTATGCCGGCAGAAGTCATCAGGGACCAAGGCACCCTGACCGTCGAGCCGGATATCATTCTTTTGTGCACAAAAGTCCTTGAGAGTCTTGATCGTGTGGCCCTGATAAGACCTTACGTTGGCTCATCAACAGCGATCGGGTTGTTGTCTAATGGTGTTGAAATCGAGATCCCGATCCAAGAGGCCTTCAAAAACCATGAAATCATCTCAGGGCTTGCTTTTATCTGTGTGACCCGCACCCAACCTGGCACCATCTGGCATCAAGCCTATGGCCATGTCGCTCTTGGGAACTATCCCTCAGGAATCTCAGAGAAAACTCGCCTTTTAGCTGAATCCTTCGAGCTTTCTGGCATTAAGGCCCTAGCGACCGAGAACATCGTGACAGCACGTTGGAAGAAATGTGTCTGGAACGCAGCTTTCAACCCTCTCTCCGTCCTCGCAGGGGGCATCAACACACAAGACATGCTAAAACTCTTAAACCCACTCATTCGATCGATTATGGACGAAGTCCTGATGATTGCGGCGGGTGTTGGCCATCCACTCGATCAAAGCTTACCAGATGAGCAGATCGAGGGGACCTTGAATATGCCGGCCTACAAGACCAGCATGTTGATCGACTATGAGTCTTTGCGAGAGATGGAAATCGAGGCCATTCTAGGGAATACCGTCCGTGCTGCAGAACGCGTCGGAGTCGCCCATCCACAACTTGCAATGCTCTATCAACTCATGACCTGCAAAGTCCAAATAGAATCGGAGAAACACCCAATCAACCCTGCTCCCAGGGAAGTCCGTGGAAACGCCAGCCATTGAGGGTGGATCGTTGTTTCAATTCATTGAGGCCACCCTCAAATCCCTCTTCGACATTGATGAGCTGCCGGTAGCCTTGGGCTTCAAGCGCCATTGCGGCTGAGAACGATCTTTGGCCACTGCGGCACAGCAAAAATAAAGGGGTATCCAATGACGGGACCGTGTCTTTAACCTGTTCAACAAAGGAGGGGTTCGCGCGCATCTCAGGCGCAAAAGCCCAAGGAATATTCTTTGCATGGGTGGGATGCCCAACAAACACAAATTCAACCGGATCCCTGACATCAATCAATAGGGCATCCCTATTGGCAGACATGGCTTTAAAGGCTTCTTGAGGGGTTAGGCGTTGAATGATTGACATGCGGCAACTCTCAGTGAGATTTGGAACCTGACTGGAACAATCGTTCAACAGCAGGGATCAATTTTTTATCCAGCAAAAACATGATGACATGATCGCCATCTTCAATAACGGTGTCATGATGCACATGAAGGACCTCATCATCACGGACTAAAGCGCCCATAACCACGCCTTCTGGCATTTCAATCTCTTTCAAGGGCACCCCAATAACCTTTGAATCATCAGAAGAGCCATGAGCAATGACTTCGATCGCTTCGGAGGATCCATGGCGTAAGGAATGAACCTGGGCAATATCACCGCGCCTGATATAACGTAAGAGCGCGCTGATCGTCGCCTGTTGAGGGGAAATCACTAGATCAACGTGTGAGGT
>JBEIRQ010000394.1:0-1846 GCA_040375885.1 Methylococcus sp. | reverse complement strand
GAAACGCAGGGCTCAGGATGGCCCCCTGGAACTGCAGCCAGTTGAGGAGCCCATTTAAATAAATAATATGAGGCGGAACACCCTCGGTGGTGATGCAGACAACACACTGATGATCAGGACCTTCCCAGAGGGAGAACTTGAGTTCCCCTGCATAGACGTCCTGACGCGTCATGGCCTCGTAACCCTGCTGCTGAATCACCGGCACAATCTGATCGTTGGTCTTAGCAAGTCCGCCAAAGTAACGGCTTACATCCGCCTTGTGGAACTCACCACCGGCATACGTGTAAAAGAGGGGTACGGTCGCTTGTGCATTCATTATCTAATCTCCATGAACGTGATGGGGGGATTGTAGCAATGTTGAGTGGCCTCAGTATTTTTGGCAGCAAACTAAACCATCTGCTGACGGCCTTTTATGGGTACTTTGCGCTCGCCATCTCTTGCTTATTGCTGATCATCCTCTGTGGCACTTGGTCTTTGATCGCCTTGATCCTCTATGGATTGCTTCCAAAACGTCACGTTCAAACCTTGAGCCGTAAAGGAATCAGCATCGGCTTTAGACTGTATGTTGCGATCTTAGGTGGACTGGGTTGGTTGATTACCGATACGAGATCACTGGATCCACTCAAAACCTCTGGACCCATGGTCATTACACCCAATCACCCAGGGCTCCTCGATGCGATGGTTATTTTGACCGCCTTACCAGCCCTCGGCTTAGTCTTGAAGGCCTCATTATTGGATCACCCTCTTTTGGGTATCGGAGCCAGATTGGCAGGCTACATTCCCAATCACCTCACCCTCGCCATGATCCGCGAAGGTCGTCACAACCTCTCAAGGGGCCAACATCTGCTCCTCTTTCCAGAAGGTACCAGGACGCATGCGCCTCCGATCAATCCCCTCAGCAAAAGTGGCGCCCTCTTAGCACTTAAAGCCAATGTTCCCATACAGACCATCCTGATCGATTGTCCTTCAGGCTATCTTGGGAAAGGATGGCCCATCACGAAACCGCCAAAAATCCCCGTTAGAATTACCCTACGCCTTGGAAAACAATTTCCACCCATCGGTCCAGCCCGCCAACTGACCCACCGAATGGAAAGTTATTTTAAGGAAGCACTGAATCCACCCTTCGCGCCGGCTCCAAAGACATTCCATTGAATCCTTGCATGGACACCATCGATCGATCACACCTCGTTCTAATCCCAAGCTACAACCCTGGCAGCAAGATCCAAAAGACCGTGAGGGAAGCTCGAAGTGTCTGGAACCCGGTATGGGTGGTCGTGGATGGGAGCACTGATGGAAGCCTTGAGATCCTTGAAAATATGGCACAGCAGGATCAGGGATTGAGGGTGATAAAACTGAATCACAACCAAGGTAAAGGCGCAGCCGTTCATGAGGGCACCCGATTAGCCCAAAAAGAAGGCTACACCCATGTGTTGACCATGGATTCCGATGGACAACATCCCGCCCAATTAATTGAAGCGTTCATGGCCCGCTCAAAGGCCGCACCCGACAGCATGATTCTAGGATTACCGGTGTTTCAAGCCGATGCCCCGTCCCTTCGGGTCAAAGGGCGCCAAATCTCCAACTGGTGGGCCAATCTCGAAACACTCTGGAGTGGTATCGGCGACTCTCTTTTTGGATTCAGGGTCTATCCTATTGAACCACTGATGGAGATCTTGAACCATCAGCCCTTTATGAGGCGTTTCGATTTCGATCCAGAAGCGGTTGTAAGGTTAAGATGGCGCGGTATTCGCGCGATCAACGAGCCTGCACCTGTTCGTTATTTTACTGCTCAAGAAGGGGGCGTCACGCATTTTAAGTACGGTAGGGACAACCTACTACTCACCTT
>JBEIRQ010000205.1:0-3522 GCA_040375885.1 Methylococcus sp. | reverse complement strand
TTATAGACCCGATGACCGAACCCCATCAATTTAAAGGGATCACTCTTATCTTTGGCTTTTTCAATGTATTTTTTGTAATTGCAACCATCCCGCTCGATATCCTCAAGCATCTCGATCACCGATTGGTTGGCGCCCCCATGTAAGGGTCCCCAAAGGGCACAGACGCCCGCCGAAATAGAGGCAAATAAGTTGGCCTTGGAGGACCCGACCATGCGAACCGTTGAGGTTGAGCAGTTTTGCTCGTGATCGGCATGGAGGATAAAGAGGACATCAAGGGCCTTCCTGATCGTTTCGTTCGCTTCGTAATCCTGCATGGGGGTCGTGAACATCATGTGCAGGAAATTGGACACATAATCGAGCTCAGGGCGGGTATAGACGAAGGCTTCGCCCACTGAACGCTTATAGGCAAACGCTGCGAGGACCCGGACCTTCGAGAGGAGGCGGGTGATGGTTTGGCTGGTTTCCTTGGGGTTCGGGTTAGGCTTCAACAGCTCCGGGTGATAGACCGATAGCGAACACACCATCGACGATAAAATGGCCATTGGATGCGCGTGACCGGGATAGGAGTTGAAGAAACTCTTCATGTCCTCGTGAATCAGTGAATGCAGGAGCACTCTGTCCTTGAAACGGCTAAATTGCTCCTGGGAGGGCAGGGCGCCATGAATGAGGAGGTAGCTGACTTCCATGAACGTCGATTTTTCACAGAGCTCTGCGATGTCATAACCCCTGTATCTTAAGATGCCTTTTTCGCCGTCGATGAAGGTGATGGCCGATCGACAGGCCCCCGTATTGGCATAACCGGGGTCTAGAGTGAGGTAGCCGGTGGTGGCCTGGAGGCGAGTAACATCGATGCCTTTCTCGTTCTCTGTCCCTATAATGACTGGTAAATCAATGGATTGCCCGTCAAGAAGGATTTTTGCCGGATCTGTCATGAAGGTTCAACCTCAAATGGCGCTGTTATGCTGAGTACGCTGAGTGTATCGGCAAAGCCTCTTCGGAGGCTACCTGAGAGCTGGCGGATGAGAATTTCAATGAGTGGTTCAATGCGGATAGCCTTGGTAGTGGAATACGATGGGACCGGTTTTGCCGGCTGGCAATGGCAGGTCGCGGAGCGAACGGTTCAAAGTGAACTTGAAGCGGCGCTATCGCGGGTCGCCAACCATTCGGTGAGAGTGGTCTGCTCGGGTCGCACCGACGCGGGGGTTCATGCCTTGGCCCAAGTGGTTCATTTTGATACCGAGGCCTCACGAAAAACCCATGCCTTCATGATGGGGACCAATGCCTGGTTACCGGTAGATAGTAGGGTCACCCAGGACCTTGAGGTGGGGACTGATTTTCATGCTAGAACCAGCGCCATCGCCCGTCATTATCGTTACGAGATTCTCAATCGCTCGATGGCATCGGCACTTGGGCCCCGCCAGCAAACCCTTTGTCCCAAGCCGCTTGATGCGGAGGCGATGCAGGCCGCGGCCAATTGCCTGATTGGAGAGCATGATTTTTCATCGTTTAGGGCGCAAGGCTGCCAATCGAAAAGCCCCATCCGGTTTCTTCACTTTATCCGGGTTCGGCGGGAAGGGGAGCGGGTCCTGATCGATGTCGGGGCCAATGCCTTTCTTCATCATATGGTGCGGAACATTGTGGGATCCCTCATGGCGGTCGGTGCGGGGAAGGAAAGCCCTGAATGGTTGGCCGGTGTTTTGGCCGCTCGCAACCGACGTCTGGCCGGTATCACGGCCCCCTCGGACGGGTTATACTTCGCAGGAGTCCTTTATCCCGAACACTTCGGTTTGGAAAGGGCACCCATCTTCGATTTATTGCCCGCTGATGCGCGGCGTTTCATGCCGTCAGCTGCCCATGAATTATCCGTATCCCTCGCACCGAACTCGCGTTAAAATCTGCGGTCTGACTCGGGTCGAAGATGCCCTGGCGGCTGTTCAATCGGGGGCCGATGCCTTAGGTCTCGTGTTCTACCCTAAGAGCCCTAGGGTGGTTTCGATCGAGGTGGCCCGCTCGATCATTGAAAGGGTGCCGCCCTTCGTGACGATCGTCGGCCTTTTTGTCAATGAGAATAAAGGGACCATCGCCGATATCCTGTCGAACGTTCGACTGGATCTTCTGCAGTTTCATGGGGATGAGGCGGAAGCGGATTGCCAAGGGTTTGGCAGACCGTTCATCAAGGCCATCAGGATGCGGCCTGATCTCGATCTGCCGGCCACCATGGCCCTATATCCTGGCGCCAGCGGCTTTTTGGTCGACGCTTTTGACGCGGATGCGATGGGCGGAACCGGGCGCGCTTTTGACTGGGGTCGATTGACCCCGTTGTTGGCGCAACAACTGATTGTGGCTGGGGGATTACGGCCTGACAATGTGGCAGAGGCCTTAACGGCCCTGAGGCCCTACGCACTCGATGTCTCCAGTGGTGTCGAGGCTCAAAAAGGAATTAAGGATGAGGCCAAGATGGCCGCATTCCTCAGCGAGGTGCATGACTTTGACTACCGACTTCAACACGATAGAACCTTATAACCTCCCCGATGAAAGGGGCCATTTTGGACCCTATGGTGGCGTCTTTGTTGCCGAGACCCTCATGGAGCCGATCGATGAGCTGCGGACGGCTTACGAACGCTATATGAAGGATCCGGAGTTTCTCAAAGAACTCGATCGGGATCTCCAATACTACGTCGGGCGACCCTCCCCGATTTATCATGCCGAAAGGATGAGCCGCCATTTTGGTGGCGCTCAGATCTTCCTGAAACGGGAGGACCTTAACCATACCGGCGCCCACAAGGTCAACAACACCATTGGTCAGGCACTCTTAGCGCAACGGATGGGGAAGACCCGCATCATCGCTGAAACCGGGGCTGGCCAGCATGGGGTGGCGACGGCGACCGTCGCCGCTCGCTTAGGCCTTGAATGCGTGGTCTACATGGGTGAGGTGGATGTAGCAAGGCAGGCTCCAAATGTCCTTCGGATGCGCCTTTTAGGGGCGACGGTGGTTCCGGTTTCTTCGGGTTCCAAAACCCTGAAGGATGCCCTCAATGAGGCGATGCGGGATTGGGTCACCCACGTCGATCATACGTTCTATATCATCGGGACGGTGGCAGGTCCTCATCCCTATCCTGCGATGGTCCGTGACTTTCAGTCGGTCATCGGCCGCGAATCACGGGAACAAATGATGGCTCAGACCGGGCGACTCCCGGATGCTTTGGTCGCCTGTGTTGGCGGTGGATCGAATGCCATTGGGCTCTTTCATCCTTTCATCGGTGATACCGAGGTCGCTATGTATGGGGTTGAGGCAGCCGGTGATGGGATCGAGACCGGACGCCATTCGGCCCCGCTATCGGCCGGCCGCCCCGGGGTTCTTCACGGTAACCGAACGTATTTGATCGAAGACGATGATGGCGAAATTATCGAGACGCATTCCATCTCCGCGGGCCTTGACTACCCCGGTGTCGGTCCTGAGCATGCTTGGCTGAAAGATATTGGCAGGGCCCACTATGTGGCGATCACTGACACTGAGGCCAT
>JBEIRQ010000020.1:0-12130 GCA_040375885.1 Methylococcus sp. | reverse complement strand
GGCCATGGAGGAGGGCCTTCCCGAGCCCCTCGACCAGATTTTGGCCCCGTTTGCGGGCCGCGAGGCGGTCACGGTCCCCGCGGTCTTGAACGAAAAACTCCGGCAGACCTTGGTGAAGCTCGCCCGGAAGCGGCCTTCGACCACCGAACTTTCCCCCGTGGTGGAGAAAGCCATGGACTACCTCCGGAAGAACTTCGGCAAGGCCGTCTCCCTGGAGGAGACCGTTACCCACTCGGCGACCTGCCCCGCCCCCCTTCACCGCGATGAGCAACGCTTCATGTTTCAGATCTTAAAGAATGCCGTTGAGCGTCAATTGACCCAAAGAGTCCCTGCTACAGGCCTCGCCTTCTTTCGGATCGGCTTCTCCCTGGTGGCTCTTCAGGAAGTGATGTTCCTGTTCTACTTCAGGCATTTAATCTTCGACCCTTTACCTTACCTTGATCGCGCCTCCCCGGTTCTTCATGTCCTCCTGATCGCATGGATCGTCATCCTCCTCTTCCTGGCACTCGGCTATCACACCCGTCGTTGCGCGGTCATGAACTACCTTTTCTGGGTTGTCTTCGTGATCTTCACTCCGATGTGGCAAGATTTTGATGGTGGCTTCGACCAGCTGATGACCGGCAGCAGCCTTCTCTTGATCTTTCTGCCTTCAGAACGCGCCTTCTCGCTGGATCGATTGCGCTGGGCCATCCGTTTGTCAGTCCCAGGAAAACCCTACGCCGCACCTAAGGATGTTCCTCGGCTGGCGTATACCTTGCCGCTAGCTATCAGCCTTGGCCTCGTCTATTTTGACTCCGGGCTTCATAAAGTGTCCTCTGAATTCTGGCGCAACGGCATGGGTGCTTGGTTGCCGCCAACAATGCCTTATTACATGTCGCCCCTCGACATCAGCCCCCTCCTTAATCTTCAGTGGCTTGAAACCGCTATAGGCTACACCGTCATGGGGTTTCAGCTGATCTTCCTCTTCCTGTTTTGGTTCAAACTCTTCAGGGTCCCCCTCCTGATCCTCGGATCAAGCTTTCACCTCGGCATCATTCTGGCACTGAATGTCTATCCCTTTGGTTTTGCCATGCTGGTCCACTATCTGTTGCTGGTCCCCTTTGGCTGGTGGCGACTCTTTGGAACCTCCATCACCTCCGATTCGCCAAGGCTTAGGGTCTTCTATGATGAGGGCTGCCCACTGTGCACCCGGACAGTCAGTGTCCTTCAGCATCTCGATATCCGCGAAGGCGTGGCCTTTATGGGCCTTCAAACGGGAGCCTTAGACGTCCCAGAGCTCAGCGAGTTTTCTGAGGAGGTCCTCCTCAAAGATCTGTACTCGGTTGATCAAGGCGGTAAGGTCCGCTCCGGCATCGACACCTATATCGCCCTCATGGAACACATGGGCTGGAGCGCGCCCATCGGCTGGTTACTTAGCGTCCCAGGCTTCTATCACCTGGCGCGCCGCCACTATCGATCGGTCGCCGACAAACGCGCGCGGGTGAGCTGTGACGATCAGTGCACCCCCTTCCCGACTTTCGATGAGAGGGCCGAGCATCCTTTTTCGAATCTTCTCAAACGCGATACCACAGACCGCCAAAGGGCGTTCAGAATCACGAAGCTGTTGGTGCTGGTAGGCGCCCTCCAGATGAATAGCACCCTTCATTACGGGGTTCTTTACCGCTGGGCTGGAACGAGGCCTAGCGATCCCCTCCTCGCCATCATCGATCAAGCCAGCGACTCCGTAATCAACCTATCGCATGCCTTCATGGGCATTTCGCCACATGCGCTCTATCTTCACGACCACTTCGATCATTACAACCAAATCGTTGCTTTGACCTACAAGGCACCCTCGGGCGAGGAGATCTGGCTACCGTTCATCAATCAGGAAGGGCGCTTAGTCTCACCCAATTGGGGACGCATCCAGTCGATGTGGGCCAATGTCGCCATCACCTCCCACATGAGTCTCGATCGACTCGAGAAGTTCTCCAAAAAAGTAACGGCTTTTTATGCCACCCCATTGGGTATTTCTCTGAATGACGCGCACTTCATCATCAAATCAAAGCATGTCGAGGTTCCTACCGAGTGGTCTTATGACCTTCGTCACCGCAACATGGCTGCTGATTGGGAGGATATCGGTCAGCTTCATTGGCACGAAGGGACGGCCCGACTTGAACTTTTGAAGCGGCCAGGCGAGCTTGCCCATGACGCTCAAGATCGGCCGATCGCCCCATCAAGGCCGATTCACTGAGAATCGATCGCGCCTTTGTAATGGGATCCCTCTGCACTCTTTTGGACTTCAAAGCCAGATGGCAAGGCTTGACGATGGTCTTTAAGCCACGCCAGGATGTCACCCAGCGGGATCTCGGCATGAAGATCCCTTAATAAAAGGTGATAGCCCGAAGGATAGAGAACGGTCCGTGCAGTTTTTCGATGGGCGAGCTTTTCGATCACCCGATCGATGGGTTGTTTCGGAATAATTTGATCGTGGAGGCCATAGAGAACGAGCAGAGGGGTTTGAAGCGTACTAGCCTCAGACTGAGCGATGTCCATAAGATCGGCCAGCCCAGCGATCGCATCAACACGCGTCGCCTTAATCACCCAAGGATCGCGGCCCAAATCATGAAGCATCTTCAGGTTGTCTGAGGCTTGAACCTTAAGACCACTTCCGGTCAATTCAAGACTGGGAACCGTCAGCGAGGCGAGAGCTAAAAGCATCTGCTGATAAATCGGCATCGTATCCCTCGACCAAACCGCTGGCGCCGACAGAATGACCCCCTCGACCTCCGGTGGATTCTTCAAGGTGAAGGCCGCAATGGCCACGGCGCCACCCATGCTCTCACCTAAAAGGATAACCGGAATACCGGGATAACGATGATGGACCGCTCTCACGAGACTCGCAAGATCTTCCGCATAGGTCAGTGCCCCTGCAAAAACACCTCGGCCAGGCGCCATGCCGAAACCGCGCTGGTCATAAGCGATGAGCCCCAATTGATGCTGTTTCAGAAAACGGCCGGTTCCATCAAAGGCAAAGCTATAGTCATTCAAGCCATGGATCGCAACGACGATCGCCTCTGGCGCACCCTCCGGCGGCCAATAGGTCCTCACCGGAAGAATCAAGCCGTCTTGGGTCCTAAAATGGGAGCGGTGAAGCGATTCAAGAGCCTCTGAAGGTGCCTTTAACACCGGCGCTGTTTGGCACCCTGAGAGCCCTATCAAGCAGGCAAGGACTAGAAAAATTCGAATCGGAGACATAGGGAAAATCGGTTTCATGGTTTCTTAGACCCGAGGATCGATTACTATAGGCGAACTTCGTGACTTAAGATCGGACGACCCCGATCGCAGAACCCCAACCGAGGCCATTTCAGGCCGTTATCGCCTTGTTCTCTCCGCGATCATCCAAGGCCTCCTCTGAAGACGATTTTTATTCTCATGACCAAGAAACTTCTTCGTTGGCTTTTAACCATCCTTTTCAGAGTAAAACTCACCGGCATGGACCACTACCGCCTGGCGGGTGAGCGGGTTTTGATTGTAGCCAACCACAGCTCCTATCTCGACCCTCTGCTGTTATGGGCCTTTCTTCCGGATGAAGTCACCTTTGCCATCAATACCGAGATTGCCCGGCAATGGTGGATCCAGCCCGCGCTCCGTTTTGCCCGGGTCTTTGCAATGGATCCGCAGCAACCCCTGTCGATTAAATCGCTCACCAACTTCCTTCGAGAGGATCGAAAAGCGGTGATCTTTCCTGAGGGACGCATTACTGTCACCGGGGCCTTGATGAAGGTCTATGATGGTGCGGCACTCGTCGCCGAACGCTCAGGGGCCGCCATTCTCCCTATCCGTATCGATGGCGCTCAGTACACCCCGGTCTCCCGCCTGCATGGCGTGGTGAGGCTTCGCTGGTTTCCCCCCATCACGCTTAATATTCTGCCGCCCCGGGATCTGACACACCCCGAAGGCGCAGATGCCCACGAGCGCCGCCATCGGATGGGACTCATGCTGACCGACATCATGACCGACATGATGTTTGAAACCGGAAACCACCAACAAACCCTCTTCGCAGCTCTCCTCGATGCACGACGAATCCATGGCGGGGGACACTCCGTACTGGAAGATATTGGCCGAAAACCCATGAGCTACAACGGTCTGATTGCACAGACCCTGGCACTCGGGCGGAAACTAGCGGCACTGACCCCAAAGGGCGGACACGTTGGCCTTTTATTACCCAATGCCAACGTCACCGTGTCCGTCCTCTTGGGTCTCCAACTGAATGGCCGAACACCCGCCATGATGAATTTCGGGGCCGGACTCAAGAACCTGCAATCGGCCTGCCGCACCGCTGAAATCAAAACCTTTATCACCTCGCGGCGCTTTGTCATTAATGCCAAATTGGAAAGTGTCGTTGAAGCCTTAGCGCTTGACCTTCGCGTGATCTTTTTAGAAGATCTTCGGGAGTCGATTAGCGGCAAAGACAAGTTGAGAGCCCTCATCGGCTGTCTCTCGGCCTCATTCTGGTATCAAAAGCGGCAGCGGGATCGCGCCGATGATCCTGCCGTGATTTTGTTTACCTCAGGATCAGAAGGCGACCCCAAAGGGGTCGTCCTCTCTCACGGAAACCTTCTGGCCAATCGAGAACAGCTCGCAGCGCGTCTGGATCTCAATGCCCAGGATACGATCTTGAATGCCCTGCCGATGTTCCATGCCTTCGGCCTCACCGCCGGAACCCTCCTGCCGCTGCTTTATGGTATGCGCACCTTTCTCTACCCCTCTCCGCTTCATTACAGGATCATCCCCGAAATCGCCTACGACCTTAACGCCACGATTCTGTTCGGGACCAACACCTTCCTTCAAGGCTACGCCAAGCATGCGCACCCCTATGACTTCTACAGCGTTCGTTATGTGTTTGCCGGCGCTGAAAAATTGCAAGACGATACGCGCAGGCTTTGGGTCGACAAATTTGGTCTTCGCGTTCTTGAGGGTTACGGCACCACCGAGACCTCGCCCATTCTGGCAGCCAATACGCCGATGTTTTACCGGGAAGGGACTGTGGGTCGCTTTATGCCGGGCATCGACTGGCAGCTGGAAGAAGTCCCTGGCGTCCTCGAAGGCGGTCGATTACATGTCGCCGGTCCCAATATCATGCTGGGCTATCTCCGCCCAGAAAAACCGGGCGTACTCGAGCCGCCCTTATCCCGCTTTGGTCATGGCTGGTATGACACTGGGGACATCGTCACGGTGGATAACGAGGGTTTCGTAACGATCGCAGGGCGGGTCAAGCGATTTGCCAAAATCGGGGGTGAGATGGTCTCGCTGACGGCGGTCGAAGAGATCGCCAACAGAACCTGGCCTGGGCATCTCCACGCCGCTCTCGCAGTCTCTGATTCCAGGAAGGGGGAACGCATCATCTTGATCACCGCCTTTCAAGAAGCCCAACGCAGCGATTTTGCGAGGGCGGCCCAAACCCTTGGCTACAGCGAACTCCATATTCCAAGGGACATCTTCTATGCCAAAGAGATCCCCCTTTTAGGCTCTGGCAAAGTGGACTACCCCGCTCTAGCCCTCCTCCTTCCGACGGATGAATCTTTATGAACAAGGCATTGAGGACGCTGGTCGGCGCCCAATTTTTGTCGGCCTTTGGCGATAACGCGGTCCTTTTTACCGTGATCGCGATGATGCTGCAGGCCCATCATGAAAG
The DNA here is from genome assembly GCA_040375885.1 of Methylococcus sp. Taxonomy (GTDB): domain Bacteria; phylum Pseudomonadota; class Gammaproteobacteria; order Methylococcales; family Methylococcaceae; genus UBA6136. Next base: position 6,456 of record JBEIRQ010000020.1, on the reverse strand, counting down.
TGCCTGGTACATCCCTGCCCTTCAAAGCGCCTTTCTGATCGCCTTCGTTGTCTTGACCCCTTGGGTCGGCACTCTGGCTGACCGTTACCCAAAACCCACCATCCTTTTTGGGGCCAATCTTTTGAAGGTCCTTGGAAGCTTTTCCATTTATCTCGGACTCGAACCCATCGCTGGCTATGCGATCATCGGGATCGGTGCCGCCACTTACAGTCCAGCCAAATACGGCATGCTGCCGGATCTCGCCAAAGCTTCAGAGTTAGTTAAGGCCAATGCGTGGGTCGAGGGGGCCACCATCGCGGCCATCCTTCTTGGCACCGTTGGTGGCGCTAGGATGGCCGATCATTCAACGTCGATGGCGCTGTTGGCGGTCATGGCGCTGTATCTGATCTCAGGTCTTCTTACCCGAGGACTCCCCCACCGAAAAGGACCCAAACTGCGGGGTGAGGAAGGTTCTGCGTGGGGGCAATTAATGGATTGGATGAAACAACTCCTCAAAGCTCCAAGGGCCTCATCCCTCCTATTGGCACTCAGCCTCTTCTGGGCTTCAGGCGCCACGCTCAGAGTCATTCTGATCAGCTGGGCACCAGAGGTTCTTGGAACCCAGTCAGCTTCTGACATTGCCGATCTGACGTTTTTCCTGGCCATCGGCATCGTCATAGGGGCTGGCATTGTGCCGCGATTGATCCCTCTTGAAAAGCTCCAAAGAGCACGGTTTGCCTGCTTTGCGATGGGCTGCCTTTTCATCCTACTCGCACTGATGAAAACAACGCTCAGCGCCAAAATCGTTCTGCTATCCATAGGGATTTGCGGGGGTCTTTTTGTGGTTCCCCTCAACGCGGCGATTCAGGCCATCGGCCAACAGGGGATTGGATCTGGACGGGCGGTGGCGGCGCAGAACTTTTTCCAGAACACGGCGATCCTCCTCAGTATGGGACTCTATTCCCTCAGCGTTGGACTCGGCGTAGGATCTTTCGCGGCGATTGTCGCTTTGGGCGTCCTGGTTCTGATCGCGACGATCTGGATGTCCCTAAAGCTCCCAACAGAAAAACATCGGCCTTCCAAAGAGAAATAACCCCTGGATCAAGAATGGACCTTGCCCTCACCATAAAACATCCGCTGCAACCTCTCTTTTTTCTATGTCTACTGCTGAGCGCTTGTACGACCGTGACGACTCGAAAGAGTACGGGCGAAGAAGTGGTCATGTCACAGCAGGAATTCTCAAAGTACGTCGAAGAGGTGTTTCGGCACCATAACCAGGTCATGGCCGAACTGATGGCGGCCTCCACAGATCGAATTGATCAGCTAGCAGCCGAATCAAATGAACTGAACCAAGCTGAAAAAGACATGGTGAGGGCCTGTGAGCCGCTGAATGAAATGGTGACTGAAACCTTATCCGGTGAGAGCCTGAGCCTTAAACTCAAAATGACCCTGTCAGAGGCCGTACCGACTTGCGATAAGGCCACCAACAGGGTCGAGGATCTTATTCCTTAAATCGAAGAGTGCCGCTGAAACGTGAAGCGTCATCCCTCCCTTGAAAGGATCAGGGGCTCCCGACCTTCAATAGTTCAACATCAAAGATCAAGGCGGCATTCCCTGGAATCTGGCCGCCCGCGCCCGCTTCACCATAGGCCAACGTTGAAGGGATGAAAAATCGGTATTTAGCCCCTTCCTTCATCAATTGAAGTCCTTCGGTCCATCCCGGAATCACCCGATTCAAGGGAAACTGAATCCCTTCACCCCGATCAAATTCCTGCCCTGAAATAAGGCTTCCCGCGTAATTAACCCGCACGATATCACTCGCCTCAGGACGCCGGCCCTCGCCCTCCTGAAGGATCTGATACTGAAGCCCACTAGAAGTGACCATCACCCCAGGCTTGGTGGCATTGTCAGCAAGAAACGCGGCACTCGCTGCAAGGGCCTGACCACTGTCTTCTTGAGCGGGTTTACACCCCGCGAGGTAAAGCCCAAGCAGGAGGACCGCCAGGGCATGGACGGATGATTTTGAAAAGGTTCTAAGCGTCATAGATTAGTCTCAGTAGGGTAAAAAAAACGAGGGGCATCAAGGCTTTGGATTCCAAACCTTTAAGAAATGGGCGATCCGTTCAAGGCCTTCTTGAATTCTAGGGACAGGAGCGGTGTAACAGAATCTTAAATAGCGCTCCGGATCATGATCTCCAAAGTCCCTTCCGGGGGTCACGGCAACCCCTGCTTCTTCCAAAAGATGATGGGCGAGCCATCCGCTGTCAGGCCCCCACTTCGAAACGTCGGCATAAATATAGAAAGCGCCCTCAGGGTTCGCTGGTAATTGAAATCCGAGATCTAAAAGCCCATCGCGAAGAACATTCCGGCGTTCCAGAAGTACCTGGCGCCGAGCTTCAAGCTCAAGGAGGTTTCGAGGATCAAAGGCATGAACCGCGACCAGCTGTGGCAAGGTAGGTGCCGCAATGAAAAGATTCTGGGCCAATTTTTCGACAGCATCGACAAAAGCATCGGGAACCACCATCCAACCCAGACGCCAACCCGTCATGCCATAAAACTTCGAAAAACTGTTGATCACGAAGACGTCATCCGAAACAGTGAGGGCAGATTCACAAGGCCTGCCATATTCAAGACCATGATAGATCTCATCGGACACCAAAAACCCCTGATGGGCCAGCACCTCACTGACCAGGGCGTGAAGGGCGCCTTTAGAAAGAACCGTCCCCGTCGGATTCGAAGGGGACGCCAAAATAATGCCTCGGGTGCGTTCGTCAAAGGCGTCACGAACGCCCGCAGCCGACAAATTGAAACCGCTGTCAGGACCAACCGGTATGCGCCGCGGAATACCCTCAAAAAGCCTGATGAAATTGGGATAGCAGGGATAGCCTGGATCTGCGATGAGCACGTGGTCAGAGGGGTTCACTAGGACGCCAAGCGCAAGCATCAAGGCTCCTGAGGCACCGGGGGTCAAGAAAATCCGTCGCGAATCCAGCCTGAGGCCATAGCGTCTTCGATAGTCGGCTGAAAGGGCCTCCCGAAGCGGCTCAAGACCGGCTGCAGGGGTGTAGCGAAGAGGGTTATTCTTGAGTTGCTGATGGGCCGCCTCGATCATCAACGGCGGCGGCGGAAAATCGGGTTCGCCGATTTCCATGTGAATAATATCCCGGCCTGCTGCCTCTAGCTGACGGGCGCGAGCCAGAATCGCCATCACCTCAAAAGGCTTTATGTTGTCCATTCGATCGGCGATTTTCATGAATGGGATCTATTCAATGTGATGATCTTGAGGAAGGCCCCCCTCATTTTGGGCGTCCTGATGGACCATTTCCCTTACAGCAGCTTTCTGCCTATACTTGCAGGATTTATTCGAAAACGGTAAGGAGAGGACCATGTCCAGCAAAACCAAATCTGCGACACAACCAACACCCTTCACCTTCGAACCATATCACCTTGGGGAGGGGGAAGAGTACATGAACGAGGCACAAGTCGAACATTTTCGACGAATCCTCGGTCACTGGAAGAACGAGCTGATGAGCGAGGTCGACCGGACAGTACATCATATGCAGGATGAGGCCGCCAATTTTCCGGACCCGAATGATCGGGCCACCCAGGAATCGGAGTTCAGCCTCGAATTAAGGACGCGGGATCGCGAGCGGAAACTGATTAAGAAGATTGATGAGTCCTTGCAGAACGTAGACCGGGGGGACTATGGTTACTGCGAGACCTGCGGCATCGAAATCGGCCTAAGACGGCTTGAAGCGAGGCCGACGGCAACCCAGTGCATCGACTGCAAGACTCTCGACGAACTGCGCGAACGTCAGGTCGGCTAAGGGACTTTGGAATTCCTGCGGGTACCGGTTGGACCCACCGAATACCATGGACGCCGTCCGTTACTGCGGGCGGTTTGCGCCAACCCCAAGTGGTCCACTCCATCTGGGGTCGCTGGTCACAGCCCTTGCAAGCTTTCTTGATGCCCGAGCCCACCAAGGCCAGTGGTTCCTGCGCATTGATGATGTGGATCCCTACCGGAGTCGCTCTGGCGCTGTTGATCAAATCCTAAGAAGCCTCGAGGCCTTAGGGCTTTCCTGGGATGGTCAGGTGGTCTATCAAAGCCTTGAGCAAGAGCGTTATCAAGAAGGTCTTGAGCTCCTTTCCCAAAAAGGTCTTCTTTATGCCTGCGACTGCCCAAGGCGGGTGCCTCTTCAAGGATTGCCGAAGACTCATGCCGTCTACCCTGGAACCTGTCGCCAGAAGAACCTCCGGTTCATCTCAGGCCAACACGCTCTGAGGCTCCGGGTAGAGGGGACGATCATCGAAGGAGTCGATCGTCTCAAGGGCCCTTTTCAGGTGAACCCTCAAGAAGCCCTGGGAGATCTCATTCTCTATCGGAGAGATCAAGTTCAAGCCTACCACCTCGCAACCGTCCTTGATGACGCCGCCGCCGGCATTACCCACATCGTCCGAGGAGCAGACCTCTTTCCATCGACGCCCGGCCAGATCCATCTCCAGCATTTATTAGGGCTTGCAACACCGCGCTATGCGCATACCCCGCTATTGGTTGACCCGAGCGGCGCAAAGCTCAGCAAACGGTCCTTGGCCGAAGCGGCGGAGGTCAAAACACCCAGCCAACGCCTTCGACAGCTCCTTGATTACCTCGCACACCCCTTGCCGGAGGATCTCGCCGATGCCTCGAAAGAAGAGATCCTCTCATGGGCGATGGATCATTGGTCGATTCAGCGACTCGAGGGCGTGGGTCCCATTGCCATCGTCAATAGCACGCCATGAAGCACTATCTTCTCATCCTTTTCGGTAGCGCCTTTGCGAACAACCTGGTGTTGACCCAGTTCCTGGGGCTCTGCCCCTTAATGGGCTCCTCAAAGCGTCAAGAAACGGCCTTCCGTCTGGGACTTGCCACCGTTTTCGTTCTGACCCTGACCTCGGTCCTTAGCCACCTGATCGATCAATCCATTTTGGAGCCCTTGGGCGTCGGCTATCTCAGAACGATCGTCTTTATCGTGGTGATCGCGGCTATCGTCCAATTTACTGAGCAGGTCATTCGGGCCAGAAGCCCAAGACTCTTTGAGGTGCTTGGGATCTACCTGCCGTTGATCACGACCAATTGCGCTGTGCTTGGGGTTGCGCTATTGAATGTGAGTCATCAACACAGTTTGGCGGAGTCGTTGGTCTTTGGCTTGGGGGCGTCTTTGGGGTTTACCCTCGTTCTGGTGCTCTTTGCAGGTCATCGAGAAAAACTCGAGGGAGCAGAGGTTCCGGTGGCCTTTCGAGGATCGGCTATTGGACTCATTACCGCGGGCCTTGCAGCCATTGCTTTCATGGGCTTTCAAGGATTCATCAGGACCTAAATCATGACGCTGCTCGCGATTTTGGTGCTGACGCTGTTATTCGGCTTTTTAGGCTGGCTGCTGGCGATCGCCCAGCGCCATTTCAAGCTGAGTAAGGATCCACTCACAGAGGAAATCAACGCCCTGTTACCCCAGATTCAATGCGGCCAATGCGGCTTTCCAGGCTGCAGGCCTTATGCCGAGGCCATCGCTCATGGGGCAGCCGACATCAACCAGTGTCCACCGGGGGGGGCAGAGACCATTACCCTACTCGCCGAATTTCTAGGCCGAGAAGCGAAACCCCAAGATCCCCACTATGGGCTTCAGAAACCTCCCTTGGTGGCCGTGATCGATGAACCTCGCTGCATTGGGTGCGCCCTTTGCCTGAGCGCCTGTCCGGTGGATGCCATCCTGGGTGCCGCTAAATTCATGCATACCGTCATCGCCAGCGAATGCACCGGTTGCGAGCTCTGCATTCCAATCTGTCCCGTAGACTGCATCGACCTCCTATCGCCTGATACCGCTGCTACGCCTCTTGATCCTTGCGAAGGCCGATGATGCGACTCCCTTCCTTTAGATCCCAAGGAAACATCCTCCTTGATCGTAAAAAATCGGCAGCAGGCCTTCCGATCGAACCCTTGGGTCCTTCCACCTTGATGTCTTATAGCCTTCGCCAGCGGCAGGGCCATATCGCCATGCCACGAGTCTCCCCAGGGGATCATGTTTTTCGAGGGACCGTGATTGCCGGTGGCCGCAGCGCTTTAGATCCCCCGATCCATGCGAGCACGTCGGGGACGGTCCGTGCCCTTCTTGAGGCCCCCTTTGCCCACCCTCAAGGCCGAAGCGCCCTGACCCTTGAGATTGAGAGCGATGGGCTGGATCAAGCGACCCCTCCCCTTCCTCCCCTCTCGATCAGAGACCTTGACCAGTCCAGCCTCATTCGGCGCCTTCATGAAGCCGGTATCGTGGGTTTGGGGGGCGGCGCCTTTCCAGCGGCCCTCAAAGCCGCTCAAGAGACCCCTCTCCATACACTGATTGTTAATGGCGTCGAATGTGAACCCTATGTCAGCAGCGATGACCAGTTGATGAGGGAGCGCGCTCAAGAAATCCTCGAGGGCGCTGACATATTTGCCCGTGT
>JBEIRQ010000089.1:0-6711 GCA_040375885.1 Methylococcus sp. | reverse complement strand
TTGGATCCCTTCTTGGACAGAAGAAGGCTCAAGGGCACCATAGGCCACCCGTAGCGTACACCCTCGATCGAGTCCGAAGGCGGAGCCTGGAATCACGGCCACACCATATTCCCGAATCAACCGCTCCGTCAGCGCCATGGGATGGTGATCACCATCGACGGTCAAAAACGTGTAAAACGCTCCTTCAGCGGATGAGAATTTGAGGGGGAGTTTCGCATGACTCAGTGCCTCAAGAACCATCTCTCGGACCTCAGCCAACGATGCCCGGTGGGCCTCAAAGACAATAGGCCCCTCTAGAAGCGACGCGGCCGCCACCCTTTGGGCAATCCTCGGCGGGCAGATCAGATTGGTATCCTGAATCTTATTAAAGTGATGGAGCAGCGCTGAAGGCGCCACCATATACCCGACCCGCCAACTCGCTAATCCATAAGACTTCGACATCGAGTAAATGGCCAAGGTATGGTCGGCGGACCCCGCAATCGACGCCGGAGAAAAGTGACGTCGGCCCTCCCAGACAAACGCGTCATAGGCTTCATCTGACACCAGAAAAAGACCCCGCTCCCGGGCCAACTGATCGAGCGCACGAAGGTCAGCCTCAGAATAAACCGCACCGGTCGGATTGTTGGGTGAGACGGTGACGATCGCCCGCGTCCGTGGCGTAATAGCCGCCCTAATCGCCTCTATATCAAGGCCATGGTCATGGGGACGGGTAGCGACCCCCACCGGAACGCAGCCTAGCATTTTGACCGCCATTTCTTGATTGAAATACCAAGGCAAGGGCAGAATAATCTCATCGCCTGGATCGGCAATAGCCATGATGGCATGGAAAAAGGCCATATTGGCCCCAGCGGTCACCCACAAGCACCGATCGAGGCCAACATCAACACCATGCTCCTTGAGGAGTCGCTGCCGAATGGCCTCCAGAAGATCAGAATCCCCCGCCACGGGGCCATAAAGATGATCCCATGGCGCCTTTCCAAAGGCTTTGGCAGCCTCTTGGGCTTTAGGCGAGGGGCCATAGCCGACGACACCTTGCCCCAAAGAAATGGTTCCAGGAACCTGCCGAATCCATTGAGTGACAGCCGGAATAATAGGCGCCTCAACAACCTGAAGGCGTTGGCTACCTAAAAAAGGGGATTCGGTCATCAGGCATTCCTCACGATTCGATGAATAGACTTCTCTAAAGGCAGAGCCATGAGCCATTGGGTGAACCAAAAAGAGCCCTCCTCGCGAGCCCTTGAGGCAGAACCTGTGCTAAAGTTTAGTGCTTCACTGGGTAATTGCGATGTCTCTTCCTGATCACATTCTAACGGCCCGCTGGGTGATTCCAGTTGAGCCTCATAACACGGTGCTTGTAGACCATGCCGTGGTCATTCAAGAAGGCCGCATTGTGGATCTTTTGCCAACCAGCGACGCGATCGCTCGGTATCAAGGCGTGCCCACCGAATCATTTCAGGACCATGCGCTGATTCCGGGCCTCATTAATGCCCACACCCATGCGGCGATGTCCTTACTTCGTGGTATCGCCGACGATCTGCCCTTGATGACCTGGTTGGGACAACATATATGGCCTCTGGAACAACGCTTTGTCGGTGAGATGTTTGTTCGGGATGGCACTGATCTTGCGATCGCTGAAATGATCCGGGGCGGGGTGACCACCTTTAACGACATGTATTTTTTTCCCGACATTACCGCTCAGCGAGTGGTTCGCTCCGGGCTCAGAGCGACCCTCGGCATGATTCTCGTCGATTTTCCGACCGCGTGGGCGAGTGGCCCTGACGAATATTTCGAAAAAGGGCTCTCGCTTCGGGATGAATACCTTCATGACCCCTGGGTCCAGTTTGCCTTTGCCCCGCATGCACCCTATTCCGTCTCCGACGGCCCACTGAAACGGGTCGCAACCTTAGCGGCCGAGCTTGACCTCCCGGTTCACATGCATGTGCATGAAACCCTCGATGAAATAACGCAGAGCATTGAGAAGTTCGGTGCAAGACCCTTAAAGAGACTCCAGCAACTCGACCTCCTAGGGCCTCACTTTATGGCGGTCCACATGACCCAACTCATTGAAAAAGAGATCGAGCTGATCGCCGAGTCTGGTGCGACCATCGTCCACTGCCCCGAATCTAATCTAAAACTTGCCAGCGGCTTTTGCCCCATCGCCCAACTTGCCGCCCACGGCATCAATATCGCCATCGGCACCGATGGAGCTGCCAGTAACAATGATCTTGATATGCTCGGCGAAATGAGGACCGCAGCGCTTCTCGCCAAAGGGGTCGCTGGTGATGCGAGCGCTGTCCCAGCCGCTTCTGCCCTCACAATGGCGACGCTCGGAGGTGCCAAAGCCTTGGGACGAGACGCCGATCTAGGCTCTCTTGAAGTCGGTAAATGGGCCGATATCGCGGCCATCAAACTCGACGATATCGAGACCCAACCCCTCTTTAATCCCTTGTCAGACCTGATTTACGCCGCCGGCCGTCACCAGGTGAGTGATGTCTGGGTGGGCGGCAAGCGCCTTCTCAAGGATCGCGAATTAACCACGCTCGATCTTCAGGAACTCAAAAGCAGAGTCGCACACTGGCGACATCAGCTTCAGACCCCGGCCACGCCGGACGATCGCGAGATCGCCCACTAGAAAGGATATGTTCATGACCCTTAACGATAACGTCCACGCCCACGAAATCGAGAAGTTTGGTGCCAAAGCCAACCACTGGTGGGACCCACGCGGAGAATTCAAGACCCTGCATGCGGTCAATCCCCTTCGCCTTCAGTTCATTCGCTCCCATACCTCCTTAGAAGGCGCTCGCATCATTGACGTTGGCTGTGGTGGCGGCATCCTCAGCGAAGGCCTCGCTCAGGCGGGGGGCCAGGTCACCGGCATCGACCTCGCCGAAGAGCTGATTGTGGCTGCTAAAGCCCATGCGGAAATCTCAAAGCTAACGATTGACTACCAGCTTATGAGCGCAGAAGCACTCGCCGAGAAGCACCCCCGGAGCTTTGACATCGTCACCTGCATGGAAATGCTAGAGCATGTGCCGGACCCAGAATCGGTGGTGTTAGCCTGCGCCAAAATGGTCAGACCCGGTGGCCACCTGTTTTTCTCGACGCTCAACCGAAAGCTTAAAGCCTATCTTCTGGCCATTGTCGGTGCCGAATATGTCCTTAACATGATCCCCAAGGGCACTCATGACTTCTCAACGTTCATCAGGCCCTCAGAGCTGGTTCGTTGGACGCGGAACACGGGACTTGAATTCTTGGGGATGGATGGGGTGGTCTACAACCCTCTTACCGGCCAATTCAACCTGAGTCCTAAAGATATCGACGTCAACTATCTGGCGGCCTTTAAGCGCCCTGCCACATGAGACTCCGGGACCCCTCCACGAGCGCCATCCAAGGGGTCTTGTTTGATCTTGATGGCACCCTTCTTGATACCGCAGAAGATTTGGTTGCCGCCGCCAATTGGGCGCTGACCCTCGAAGGCTTGCCGCCCTGTCCGATCGATGAAGTAAAACCCTATATTTCAGGTGGCGCGAGAACCATCCTTGGCTACTGGCTCGTCAAAACGCTCGAAAAAAGGCCCGTCTTTAAATTTCCAACCCTTAACGTCGTGAGTCACACCCACGAACCCCTCTTCGACCGCCTGATCGAACACATGATGGGCCACTATGAGGCTCACCCGGCCCGGTATACCCAGTTCTTTAATGGGATGGAATCGGTTCTCGATGTCCTCGATGAGCAGCAGATCCCCTGGGGTATCGTGACCAATAAATTGACTCGCTATACTCAGCCGGTGATTGAAGCTCTCCAACTTCAGCAACGCACGCACTGCATCATCAGTGGTGACACGACCCCCCATGCCAAGCCCCACCCTATGCCCTTACTGGAAGCAAGCCAGCGCCTTGGGATTGATCCTAGCCAGTGCGTCTACATCGGAGATGCTGCCCGGGATATCGAAGCGGGCCAGCGCGCCGGCATGGCGACCCTCGCGGCACTTTATGGCTACATCGGAGCCGATGAGGATGTGACTTCTTGGGGCGCAGATGATGCCCTTGAGGCCCCAATTGATTTGATCCAGTGGATCGCGGGGCAAGATGACCTCTAAGCGTCTTAAAGACAGAACTTACCTCATCACTGGCGCCAGCGGCTGCCTCGGTGGAGTGGCTGCTAGAACCCTGGCGTGCGAAGGCGCTACGGTCGTCCTGATGGGGCGAAATATCAAAAAGTTGGAGTCACTCTATGACGCCCTTGAAGCGGCTGGTGCGCCTAAGCCCGCAATCTACCCCCTTGACCTTGAAGGAGCTCAAGAGGCGGATTACGCGACCTTGGCAGATCGACTTCAAGAGTCCCTCGGTGGACTAGATGGCATCATCCATTGCGCGGCTGATCTTGGACACTTGACGCCACTGTCGGGAATCGACGGGGATCGTTGGCAACGGCTGCTAAAAATTAACCTTCTGGGCCCCATCTTGCTCACCCAGGCTCTGTTACCCCTGATTCAACGTTCAGCCGGATCAGTTGTCTTTTTTGGTGACTCTGCCGTCGGTGAGGGGAAGGCTTTCTGGGGTGCCTATGGCGTCTCTAAGGTCGCGCTAGCGGGCTATGCCCGTATCCTTAGCGCCGAAAATGAAAGCGCCAAGATCTTGAGCCTGATCTTTACTCCAGGCCCTATCCGATCGCCTATTCGTCTCAAGGCCTATCCCGGTGAAGCCCTTAAAGGTCTCAAAGATCCAGAGGATATCCAAGAGGCTTTGCTGAAAATAACCCTTCATCCATCGTCCTAAAAGGACTTTACTACAGCGGAAAAAGCTTATGTCGATGACTGGATACGGGCGGGAAAGTATTTGCCTTCTCCGCGATGTTAATGTGGTCCGGATTCCGGATGGGACGCCTGATCAATTACCCAAGGGGCATCTCATTACCTTGTCGCAATCCCTTGGCGGCAACTTTACCGTCCTTGATGAAACCGGCCATATGGTTCGCATTGCCGGCGAAGACGCCGATGCCTTAGGTAAAGAACCCCCCATCCACAGCACTATCATCAGTGGAACCGATCTTGAAACCGTCGAAAAAAATGTCTGGGAAGTTCTGAAAACGATCTATGACCCTGAGATTCCGGTCAATATCGTCGAGCTCGGTCTGGTCTATCATTGCGGTCTCAAACCCCGTGAGCAGAGCGACTTCGAGGTGCATATCATCATGACCCTGACCGCCCCTGGCTGTGGGATGGGGCCCGTCCTTCAGCTGGATGCCGAAGCGGCTGTCAAGGCTCTTCCAGGCGTTCACAGCGTTCGTGTCGAGGTCGTTTTTGACCCACCGTGGTCGCGCGAGAGGATGAGCGAGGCCGCCTTACTGCAGCTCGGTATGATCTAGACCTTAAAGGGGCCTCTTTAAGGCCTCAAAGGCTGAAGGCGCCCTACTTTGGGCCAAGCGACTAAGAGCGCCATAACGCTGACCAAAGACGCCCCAAGGAACATCGTGTCAGGACCCAACCGCGTCCAGCATTCTCCGCTGATCACACTCCCCAAGGCACCCCCGAGACCATAGCTGAAAGCACTGTAGAGCGCCTGTCCCTTGGCATGGTGTGCGCCCTTGAAGTAACGATGAATCAACCCGATAGACGCCGCGTGGGCAGACCCAAAAGTGCCCGCATGGAGGATCTGAGCCACGATCAAGCCAAAGGGGTGAGTGAACCCAGCGCCTAATATGAGCCAACGGATGGCACTCATGAAGAGGCTCGACAGATAAAGAGCCCTCAAGGAAAAATGCCGCTGTAGGCGATGAAACCAGAGAAAAACGAGGATTTCAGCGACCACACCCAGCGCCCATAATTGTCCGATGACGGCATCCGAATAGCCTTTTAGGTCCAGAAAAACGGAATAAAAAGCATAGAAAGGGCCATGGGCAACCTGCAGCAATAAGGCAGAGCATAAAAACTGAATCACTTCTGGGCGAACCATCATCGACGTCCAACGGGGTGATCTTTCTTCCCGCAAGGGCTCCTTAGCGTTTGGAACTAAAAGACTCGCGAGCCACTGAATCAGAAGCAAACTCGCCAAAAGCTCTGGAAGCCTTTCCAAAGGCAAGAACCCATCAAGCCAGGCCCCAACGGCAAACACACTGACCAGAAAACCAATCGATCCCCATAAGCGGATACGGCCATAGCGCCCACCGGATTGCAAATGATTAAGGGTCAGGGTCTCAAAGAGTGGGAGACTGCCATTCCAGCTAAAGCTGAACAACATCATGACCCCGCCGATCAGCCATAGATTCTGGCGATCAACAAAAACAGGGAGAAACCCTACAAAAGAAAGCCACGACACCCAGCGGACAAGACGTAAAGGCTGATGGCTTCGATCAGCCCACCAGCCCCAAAAACCAGGGGATAAGATCTTGGTCAGCGGCACCAGCGCCATCACCAGCCCAATGTCGACCGGATCATAGCCCACCCGGCTCAAATAGAGTGGCCAGTAGGGGACGAGGACCCCCAAAATCGCAAAGTAGGCGAAGTAAAAAAACGACAGCCGTCGAATTGGAAAAATGGACAGAGGATATTAAAGGATGGAAGAGCGATAATACGTTAAAACTCTCTCATCCTATAAACACGAAAGAACTGGATGAATGTGTAAATTGTCTTATTCAAACAAGAGAACATATCATTCCAGCACTCAACCATATTGGTAGTGGATTTCCACGTTATGAGCCTGAACGCTTACC
>JBEIRQ010000009.1:0-15276 GCA_040375885.1 Methylococcus sp. | reverse complement strand
GGCAACCCTTTTGGGTCTTGAAAAGGGGTCTTTGGAAGGGGATCGCGAGCGTCTTGAAGCCAAGCGATTGATGCGAAGGATGGTGGATCATCTCTTGGATGGGCGGCCCCTTCGGAGTCGCGAATTGTTTCAATCATTGAACAGGCGATAGTGTTTCACCGAATCAACGAAGGCATTGGTTTAAACTGTCGACCTGATCATGACAAGAAGAGTACTCTTCTCCCAAGGCGAGAATCAAAGCGATGTTTTCGAGGTAATGAATGAGCCGATCTCTGCCCATTTTGTTGGGAGTCAATATTGATCATGTCGCGACTGTTCGGGAAGCGCGGGGAACCCGGTTTCCGGAAGTAATTCAGGCCGCGCTAGTGGCTGAGCAAGCGGGGGCTGATGGCATCACTGCCCATCTCCGGGAGGATCGCCGTCATATTCAAGATCGGGATATTGACCTCCTCAGAGGTCTCCTTGAAACCCGGCTGAACCTTGAAATGGCCGTCACCGATGAGATGGTGAGCATCGCCTCAAGGGTACGCCCTTTTGCCTGTTGTTTGGTTCCTGAGAAACGCGAGGAACTCACCACCGAGGGGGGGCTCGATGTCGTTGGGCAGTTCGAACGGATTCGATCGGCCTCTCAGAGGCTTTTAGAGGGGGGTACGGAAGTCTCGCTCTTTATTGATGCCGAAGCGCGTCAGATCGAGGCCGCAGCGAAGACCGGAGCCCCTGTCATCGAGCTTCATACGGGGCATTATGCCGATGCCTTAACCCCTGAGGCGCGTGATCGTGAGCTTCAGCGCCTGACCCAGGCCGCCTTGTTGGCGGTTCAAATGGGCCTCCGCGTTAACGCAGGTCATGGTCTAAACTACCACAACGTCGATGCCATCGCCCGCATACCCCTCATTCGAGAACTGAATATCGGGCATGCGATTATTGCCCATGCGCTTTTTTCAGGTCTCGATCAGGCGGTCCGGGAGATGAAGGCGCTCATGGTCACCGCAAGAGCTTCAATTGACCCTGGCTAGTCATTCTGCGATAGTTCTCAGTCCGAGAAACCTTTTTTGAGGATGCGGCAGGACTTTTCTTCACCTGCAACACATTGGCATGCCTACATCACGACAGGGAGAACAGGACACCGGCAGAGGCGCCCGGCAGCGACAGCTGTCCGGTAGACCCTGGCCGGTAGCCACCACACCGTCTTTTACGATGGTGGCCTTGGGCCTTTTTGTGATGATGGCGATCGTCGCTCTGTTCTATCAGCTCCATAATGAACTGGGGATGTTGGAGTCAAAGCTTGCGAGCGTCAGCGGGGGGGAGAGGCTTGAGGCGATGAGCCAACAGATGGATGGCCTTCGGAATCGTCTTCACGGGCTGATGGCCGACTCCGTTGAAATCCGCCTCAGGGGGCTGGAGCGAAACCTTTCTTCAGGCCGCGTGACGGCCGACGATCTTCAACTTTTTGATGTCCTTCAGGCTGATATTAAAGCTCTGGAAGCTTATTCCAATCAACCTGGATCACCCGGTCTCAACGATGAAGTGCGAGAGCATCCTCGCTATCAGGCCGCTGTTGCAGCGGCGGCGGGCTCTGATGTGCTGTTAACAAAAGCTGACATGTTGAAGGAAATCAGTCGGCTTAGAACCTTGCTTTATCTGTGTCTGACGGGTTTTGTGGCGAGTGGGGGTATTTTTGTGGGGCGCTATTGGTTGGGGGGGCGAAGACCCACGGCCTTGCCGCCGCCAAAGCTTCCTCGTCCCCCCTTGCTGACCCGCCGCCGCTCCGGCTGATCGTTCCTCCCTAGAGCCCTTGAAGTCCTTGGTAGAGGAGTTTCATGCCCCCGAAGGCTAAGAGGATGGCAAACAGGGTACGCAGTCTTTTCGTCGGCCACCGGTGCGCCAGAGCAGCGCCTAAGGGCGCGAAGGGAACGCTGGTGAGGCTGATGCCTAGAACAGCCGGGAAATAAATGAGACCGAGACTCCCGGGGGGTAAGGTGATCCGATCAAGGCCCAGCGCCACGTAGGTCACGGACCCTGCAAGAGCAATGGGAAATCCGAGCGCGGCTGACGTTCCGATGGCGCGATGGAGGGGGATCCCGCAATGCATCAAATAAGGCACGCTCAAAGTCCCCCCACCAATCCCAAGTAGCGATGATAGTCCCCCAATGACGATGCCTTGATGACCTTGAGGACGCCGCTGATGCGTTTTTTTAAGCAATTCTGTTTGAGGTTTTCGGACCATGCGATAGGCCACGATCACTAGAAACCCGCCAAAAATCATTTTAAACCACAGGGTTGGCAGCAAGTTGGCGGCCATGGCGCCGAAGCTTGAACCGATTAAAAGTCCGGGTGATAACCGTTTTACGGTGGACCAATCAATCATTCCCCGCCGATGGTGTGCCCAAGATGATGATAGGGCGGTGAAAAGAATGGTGGTGAGGGAGCTTCCTACCGCCATCACCATGATGAGCTCTTCTTCAAACCCCAGCGCCGCGAAATGCCAGACGAGAAAGGGGACGATCACAACCCCGCCGCCGATCCCGAGAAGGCCTGACAGCACGCCGGCGATAGCGCCAAAAAAAAACAATAACCCTAGTTCTGGGAGCATCATCATATTCAACATCTCCAAAGGGAGGGCGCTCGCCCTGTTTCAAGGGGAGCTTGGGTCGCCGAGTAAGTCGTCTGATCAGATTCTATCGCGAGGATGAGCGCCTTAATGGGGTTGATGTTTTAATGCCAGCCATGATCGGATGCCTTTAGACCAAACGAAGACTCGGGCGATCAGCGCTTCACTGTCATCAAGCAGGGTGAAGACCGGGGGAATGACGATCAGGCTGAGAATCGTGGAGGTCACCAATCCTCCAAGAACCGCAAAGGCCATGGGGCTTCTGAAGGAGGGGTCGGCCTCACCGAGGCCGAGAGCGATGGGGAGCATCCCTGCGCCCATGGCGAGTGTCGTCATCACGACGGGGCGCGCCCGCTTACTGCAGGCATCGATCAGTGCCGCGGTGCGGTCCATACCGAGATCCCGCTGCGCCATGATGGCGTATTCCACCAAGAGAATCGAATTCTTGACGGCGATTCCCATGAGCATGACCAGCCCGATCAAGGAAGGCATCGAGAAGGATTTTCCGGCAAGGAGGAGTGCCACAAAACCCCCACCAAAGGCTGTGGGCAGCGCTGCAAGGATGCTGATAGGTTGTAAGAGATCCTTAAAGAGTAAGACCAGTACGACAAAAATACATAAGACCCCTGTGAGCATTGCAAGCCCAAAGCTTCCAAAGAGCTCGGCCATCATCTCGGCATCTCCAACATCTACGCGCTGAATCCCTAGAGGAAGATGTTGGAGGCTTGGGAGTTGACTGACCTTCGCCGTGACATCCCCTAGCGGTAGCCCGGAAAGTTCGATCTCGAAATTGATGTTTTGGACGCGATCATAACGTCGAATCACCTGGGGGCCACTCGAGAGTTCGAGGGTGGCCACCTGGCCGAGTAAAACCGATCCAACGCCAGGTTTGGTGGAGGGAATGGAGAGTCTCGACAGAACCTCAATATTATCCCGTCCCCCTTCGTTTAATCGAACCATGACAGGAACCTGGCGACGGGGCAGATTCAGTTTAGGCAGCGACCAGGCATAATCCCCAAGGGTTGCAAGACGGAGAGTCTCTGAAAGAGCGGCTGCCGTCACTCCAAGATCTGCCGCCTTACCAAAATCGGGATGCACGGCGATTTCGGGGCGAGTTAAGGCCGCGCTCGATGCGATGTTGCCTATTCCAGGAATCGTTCTAAGATCGCGTTCAACCGTTCGGGCCACACGGGTTAACTGTTGGGGGTCCTCGCCGCTTAAGGTCAGGATGTATTTTTCACCGGAACCTCCAAGGCCCACCTTCGTTCTCGCCCCCGGCAGCTTTTCAAGACGTTGCCGAATCGCTTGTTCGATCACTTGCTTTCGAACCGAGCGCTGCTTTCGGCTGGCGAGGGTCACCGTGAGCGTCGCCTTTCGAACCTCAGCCTCAGAGGGCAAGGCCATCGGATCGCTCCCTGCAGCGCCGCCGCCGATGGTGGTATAGACGCGGAGGATCTCCGGAATGTCGGTGATCAGCTGGCGTGCACGCTCGGCAAGCTCGCTGGTCTCGTTGATGGTCGCTCCAGGTGGGAGTTCGATAAAGACCTGAGTCTGCGGGTTGTCATCTTGGGGAATAAAGCCTTGGGGCAGCAAGGGAATGAGCAGCAACGATCCGATAAAGAACAGTAAAGTGCCGGCGAGGGTCGCCCAGCGATGGTCGAGAGCGTATCGGACCAGCTTGAGATAGCGGGGCATGAGCCAGCCAGCGGGCGCCTCAGGGGCTTGGTGATCCTTGAGGAGATAGGCCGCCATCATCGGTGTGAGGAGGCGAGCGACCAGAAGAGAAGCGAACACCGCCATCGCGGCTGTCCAGCCAAACTGCTTGAAAAATCGACCGACAATTCCGCTCATAAAAGCGGTCGGGAGGAAGACAGCGATCAAGGCAAAAGTCGTTGCAACGACCGCAAGTCCAATCTCCTCGGCAGCTTCCATGGCGGCTTGATAGGGTGATTTCCCCATCCTGAGATGGCGCACAATGTTCTCGACCTCGACGATCGCATCGTCAACCAAAATGCCGACCACCAGAGAAAGGGCCAGGAGGGAAACGACGTTCAAGGTAAAGCCAAAAAGATACATCCCAATGAACGTTGGGATGGCGGATAAGGGGAGCGCCACGGCAGAGATGAAGGTGGCTCGAAAGTCCCTCAGAAAAAGCCAGACGACCACAACCGCGAGGGCAGCCCCTTCATAAAGGAGGGCCATCGAGGCATCAAATTCCTCCTGGACCGGTTCAACAAAGTTGAAGGCTTCGGTTAGCGTCAGGTCTTGATGCCGGGCTTGAATTTCGGTCAGTACCCGTCGAACCCCCTGGCCCACATCGATCTCGCTAGCGCCCCGACTTCGGGTGATTTCGAATCCGACGACTTCTTGACCATTCAGTAAAGAAAGGGTCCGGTGGTCGGCGACCGTATCCCTGATCTCGGCCAGCTGGTCCAATTCGATGCGTCGCCCATCGGGAAGAACGATCGGTAGCTCACGAAATTCATTGGCGCTTGAGAGGTTTGCAAGGGTCCTGACGGGTTGCTCGCCGCCGCCAATTTCAGTGCGTCCGCCAGCCCCCTCCCGCTGGGTCAGGCGAAGCTGGCGCGAGACATCGGCGGTACTGATACCGAGTGATTGGAGCTTTAGAGGATCCAGACGGACCGCAATTTCACGGTTACCGCCGCCGATACGGGTCACCGTACCGACGCCTGGAACGGTTAAAAGCTTTCGAATAATGACGTCATCCACCAACCAAGAGAGGGCTTCTTCATCACGCTCCTTGGAGGTAACCGTATAGGCGAGAATGGGCGCGGCAACCACATCGAGTTTGGTGACCAGAGGCTCCCGAAGGTCGCTTGGAAGATCCTGTCGAACTTTAGAAACGGCCGAACGGGTGTCATCGAGCGCTTCTTCTAGGGATTTTTCAAGCCGAAACTCGAGGGTCACGGTCACACTGCCATCCTGAATTTGGGTGGTTGTATGGCGGAGCCCCTGAAGGGTAGCGACCGCGTTTTCAAGCGCTCTGGCCACCTCGGTCTCGAGTTGAGGCGGCGACGCGCCAGGGAGGCTCGCAGAGATCGTCACGGTTGGAAAATCAAGATCCGGGAAATTCTGAATCTTCATCACCTTGAAGCAGTAGAGTCCGCCAAGGGTCAATAAGACAAAGAGCATCAAGGCCGGCAGCGGGGTGCGAATGCAGGCGGATGAGATATTCATGGGACGATGGAGACCAGGTCACCATCGGCGAGGAAGGCACCACCTTGAAGGACAAGAGGGTCATCAGGATGGATGCCTTCTAATACCTCAATGAGGTCTCCTTCCGTGCGGCCGAGCTGAAGCTTTATTTCCTCGACGTGGGCCTTACCGCCCGGGCCTTCAATGACTTTGAAGGCGTAGCTGAAGCCATCGCGGAGCGTGATCGCTGTCCTTGGTAGGGTCAGGGCTGAAGATTGGCCAAAGCGGACACGGCCCTCAGCGAACATCCCGGGCTTGAAACCTCTGGTTGCGGCGCCTGGAAGATCCACATAGACGAGACCAAATCGGCTTTCAGGGTCCAGTCCCGGACCGACCATTCGAACCACCCCTTGGGTGGTTCCGATATCGGGCACCCTGACGTCGACTTTGGCGCCGATCTGAAGTCTCGGGATTTCAGAAGCAATGACCTCGGCGCGCCATTCGAGGCGCTCCTGGCGAATGAGACGAAAGAGCTCCTCCCCGTCTTGGGTGACCTTGCCAAGCGTCGCTAAGCGTTTAGCGATGATGCCATCATCGTTGGCTATCACTTTCGTATGCCGCATCCTTTGTTTTTGAATCTCGACCTGCGCCTTAGCCGATCGCATGCGTGCCTCGGCGGTTTTCTCGCTGGTCAGATATTGACCCGCCTGGAGTTGGCTTAAGGCCCCCTCGTTGATGATTTGACGAACCCTTCGAGCATTCTCGCGGGCCTCTTCAAGCATCGCGTTGGCTTCTAACAAAAGAGCCTCGCTATTGGCGAGATCCATCGCGACACGCTCTTGGTCAAAAACGGCGAGGACCTGACCTTTCCTAACCCGATCGCCGACCTCGGCGAGGATCTCAGCCAGACGAATGCCTCCAAGTTCCGAGCTGATAAAGGCTTCCTGCCAGGCAGCGATCGAACCATTGGCCGACAGCGTCAATGGGATGAGCGTCATGACTGGTCTCACCACAGCCACGGTTAAGGCGGCTCGTTGGGGCTGATCTTGATCTTTCAAGGTTAATTTCTCTGGCGTTGTCATTGTCTGCCAGAGCAGGATCGCACTTAAGATGATGGCGATGATCCCTGAGAGGTTCAGGCGCCTTAGAAGATTCATGATGCGGCGCTCCTCAGGATTTTTGTCCGGTTAGGGGATTTTTAGGGTCATCGCGGAGCGGCAGGGCAGGTTGCTGTCCCTCAGGATCTTGCCAGCCACCCCCCGCGGCGCGGTAGAGTGCGATCCAGGCCGCTACCCGCTCTTGCTCAAGATCCGCCAGGGTCCTTCGAGCATTCAAGGCTTGCCGGCGCGCCTGCTCAAGCTCCAGAAGATTGCCAAATCCAGCCCGATAAAGCTGATCGGTCGCCCGAAAGTTTTGTTCATAGCCCTTGAGGGCATCGCTTGCGGTAGGCCAGCGTTCGGCAGCAGTGTTAAGGCGAATCAGCGCCACTTCAACCTCCTTGACCGCGGTCCTGACCGTCGACTGGAATCGGGTCTTGGCTGCCTCAAATTGAATCTGAGCCGCCTCGACATCGGCGAGACGTTTACCGGCATCAAAGATCGGCATGGTGAGGGTCGGGCCAAATGACCACGTATTCGCAAAATAGGTGCTCGCCATACTGGCACCCGCGGCATAAGGACTCAAGGCCGACATGCCGCTCACACTTTGGAGTTGTGGCGTGATATTGCCGGTGAGACTTAAGCGGGGATAGCGCCGGGCTTCTTCAACACCAATGCGGGCGCTCGCTTCTGCAACCTGCTGCTCCGCTGCGGCCACATCAGGGCGCTGCAAGATGGTCTCGATGGGAAGGCCCTTGAGCTTAAAGGGGGGTGGGTCTGGAAGGTGGGCCAAGGATGAGGATTTTGCTGTTAGACGTGAGCGGACCTCTACTTCCGAAAGGCCGGTCAGGGCAACCAACCCCTTGATCGAGCGATCACAAAGTCCTTGCTGACGGATCAGGTTTTCTTCGCTTTCTAAGAAACTGGCTTTCGCAAGAGCAACCTCAGCGGGGGGGCGCAGACCCGCTTGGCCTGCGAGATCGACCAACTTTGAGGAAGCTTGCCGGGATCGCGCATCTTTTTCGTTGATCTCCATCAGTAAGGCACAATAACGAAAGTCGACATAGGCGTTGGCAACTTCAACCGCCAGCGCAACACGGGCGTCATGCCAGTTCGCGTGACGCGATTCAAGTTGGCCTCTTGCCGCTTCCTTCTGGCGGGCGATCCCGCCAAAGAGGTCGACTTCCCAGTTGGCCTGAAGGCCGGCCTGATAGCGGGTCCAGTCGAAAGGGGGGGTCCCGAAGGTGGTGCGTGCCCTTAGCATATCGACCTGGGTATCAAGGCGAGGCAGGCCTTGAGCTTGGGCTGAGACCATCCCCGCCCTAGCTTCCTCGATGCGGGCTCTAGCCTCTGCGACAGAGGAACTCACCCTTTGCGCGGCCGAGAGAAAGCGGGAAAGTTCAGGATCATGGAATTGCTGCCACCAGCCTTGAAGATCCTTGGGATTAGCCGCGTGAGCCTTGAGGGGTTCGAGCTGGGGTGTCTGCCATTTTTTGGAAGTGAGAGGCTCGGGCGAGACATAATCTGGGCCGACCGTCGTCAAGAGGCCGCCTGAGCATCCTTCTAGGAGCCCGATCAAGAGGCTCAGAAGGCAGCGCCGCCCCTTTTGGGCTTTATCCACCATGATAAGTCGAGACTATAGATTCAAGAAGGCATGGATGAGCTAGATGAGGACGGATCATAGCATTCGGGTTCCTGGCAAGTCGCCTCATTCTCTGAGTGGCCGCGATGGTTTTTTGCAAACGATCCTCTTGATAAAGGCGCTTTAATAGGGAATGGGGATGGGCCTTGGCGGGCGCTGTGTTATTTTTCTCGTTTTTACCATCAAGGTGAGGCGTGGCCTCCTTCAACGCAAAAAATAATCGGATGGATCCATTACGATTAACAGAGACTTCTCCAGGGACGAACCACCGCTTTAGTGTCGCGCCTATGCTCGATTGGACCGATCGGCATTGCCGCTACTTCCTTCGTCAGATCTCGCGGCGGGCCCTTCTTTATTCTGAAATGGTGACCACGGGTGCGGTCCTTCACGGGGACCGTGAGCGACTTCTGAGCTTTACCCCCTTAGAAAAACCCCTGGCCCTTCAATTGGGGGGCTCTGAGGCCCTTGATCTTAGAGAGTGCGCAAGAATCGGCGAGGGTTTTGGCTATGATGAAATCAACCTGAATGTCGGATGCCCCAGTGATCGGGTGCAGCGGGGACGTTTTGGGGCCTGCCTCATGGCCGAACCTCACACCGTCGCGGCGGGCGTCGAAGCCATGAAGGGGGCCGTCAAGATTCCTGTGACCGTCAAATCCCGTATCGGCATTGATGATCTTGATTCCTATGAAGCTCTTCAACGATTTGTGAAGGTCGTCTCAGATGCGGGCTGTTCGACCTTCATCGTGCATGCCCGAAAGGCCTGGCTCAAGGGTCTCTCGCCGAAGGAGAATCGGGAGATCCCGCCACTTCGCTATGACGTCGTTGAAGCTCTGAAGGCTGATTTTCCAGCGTTGACCATCGTGCTGAATGGCGGGATTGAGACCCTCGATCAGGCGGCTGGTCACCTTCAGCGGTTGGATGGGGTGATGCTCGGCCGGGCGGCTTACCATAATCCCTATCTTTTGGCAGAGGTCGATCAGCGCTTCTTCGGCGCGGATGAGCCACCCCCGACGCGCGAAGCGGTCGTTCATGCCATGTTGCCTTATATCGATGAGCAGATTTTAAAGGGCTCCCGCCTTCATGCGATCACCCGACATATGCTCGGTCTCTATTATGCGCAGCCCGGTGGCAGACTTTGGCGTCGCCATCTAGGCGAAGCCGCGACCCGGCCAAACGCGAGCGCCCTCGACGTCGAAGCGCTGTTAAAAGAAGCTATGACCCAGTCCGCTGAGCGCTCGCGGTATACTGAGGGGCTAGAACTGGAGGCTGAACCTTTATGCAAAACACAGTAATGGAAGACCTGTTTTCCCGGCTCATCACCGAGATTGGTGAGGATGTTGGGAGGGAAGGGCTGGTGGATACGCCGAAGCGCGCGGCCTCAGCCTTCCGATTTCTTAATAATGGCTACCAACGGAACCTTGAGGATGTGCTCAATAAGGCCGTCTTTGAGGCGGACACCGAAGATATGGTGATTGTTAAGGATATCGAGCTTTATTCGCTGTGCGAACATCACCTGTTGCCTTTTATCGGAAAATGTCACGTGGCCTATCTCCCTCAAGGGAAGGTCATTGGGCTTTCGAAGGTGGCTAGGATTGTTGATATGTTCGCACGGCGCCTCCAGATTCAAGAGCGCCTGACCAATCAGATCGCAATGGCTCTCCAGACCGCGATCAACCCAGCAGGTGTTGCCGTGGTGATCGAGGCGCAGCATCTTTGTATGATGATGCGGGGCGTCGAGAAGCAGAATTCGGTGATGACCACCTCCTCCATGCTGGGTCTTTTCAGGAATAAGATCAGCACCCGCTCGGAATTTCTAGATCTGATCAATCGGAAATAGAGGGACCTTTTGATGCTGTTTGGCTTGAACGGGACCCCTCGGCATTCAGTCAACCCCAAAACTCCCTGAGGCGACTTCATGCGGCAAGCCAGAAAGGGCGGAAAGAACGCCAGAAAGCCCAAGTCTTTCGGACTCCTCTCGCTGTTTGCCCCCTTGTTCTGGTTCCTTCTGATCCTCGCCCCTTTCCTGGTCGCTGGGGGGGCGGCCTATTTAGCCTATCAGGATCGGGTCGTTCGTGAGCAGTTTGAAGGGAAACGCTGGGCGCTTCCTGCAAGAGTCTATGCCTCATCTGCCGAGATTTTTGTGGGATCTCCTTTTGATAGCGACAGTTTCGAATGGCTTTTGGGTCAGCTCAAGTTCCGCAAAGATGCGCAATTATCCACTCAAGGCAGTTACTTAAGGCTTGGCGATGAGCTGGTCTTTAAAACGCGTGAGTTTCAGTTTCCAGATCGTCATGAGCCGGCGCGGGAGATCAGGATCCAGTTTGCCGATCACCAGGTGATCCTCTTAGAGGCGATGGATACCGGCCAATCGCTGCCGCTGCTTCGTATGGAACCGCCCCAGATCGGAAGCTTCTACCCGGCTCGTCGCGAGGATCGGGTATTGATCAAACTCGAACAGACCCCTGAAACCCTTCTGAAGGCGCTCTTTGCCAGTGAGGACCATAATTTTTATGGGCATCATGGGGTCTCGGTGCGCGGCATATTGAGGGCGGTCTATGTCAACCTTCGGGCTGGGGAGATCGTCCAAGGGGGCAGTACCCTGACCCAGCAGTTGGTCAAGAACTTCTATCTTTCTTCCGAAAGAACCTGGTGGCGAAAGCTCAATGAGATTGTCATGGCGATGATCTTAGATGCCCGTTATCCCAAAGAGGACATTCTTGAGGCGTACCTCAATGAGATCTATCTGGGTCAGGATGGATCAAGGGCTATTCATGGATTTGGGCTCGCGAGTCAGTATTACTTTGGACGCTCTATCGAGGAACTGAAGCTTCATCATATTGCCCTCCTGGTCGCCCTGGTCCGCGGCCCCTCCTACTATGATCCCTATAAGCCCCCGGAGCGGGTGCTAAAGCGCCGAGATTTGATTCTCGATGAAATGGTGAGTCAAGGGTTTATCGCGCGGGAGGTCGCCGATGAGGCCCAATCCCATCCACTCGATGTCGTCCTCGATCCCCATCAGTCGGTCAGTCGTTACCCGGCTTTCATGGACCTCCTCAGACGGCAGCTCGAAAAACAATATCGGCCGGAGGATCTAACCTCAGAAGGCCTCAGAATCTTTACGACCCTCGATGTCAATGCCCAGCACCAGTTGCAAAAAGCCATTGACGATCAGTTGCCGAAACTCGATCGGCGTCCCCAGAAATCGCCTCTCGAGGTGGCGGCCATTTTGACCCGTCGCGGGACGGGGGAAATTGCGGCGCTCGCCGGTGGGCGCAATGAGGAGTCTTCGGGCTTCAATAGAGCGCTGGATGCCACCCGCCAGATTGGCTCTCTTTTTAAGCCGGTCATTTATCTGGCGGCCCTTGAAGATGAGGGGCGCTATAACGTGTCGACCTTACTGGAAGATAGCCCGATCACGATTAAGCTTCCTGGCAGCCATTGGACGCCGAAGAATTATGATGGCAAAGAGCATGGGGCTGTCCCGATGTTTAGCGCGCTTGCGCATTCATACAATTTGGCGACCGTCCGCTTAGGAATGGCCGTCGGTGTCCCCGAGGCGGCGACCATGCTGCGCCGATTGGGCGTCCAGCGTCCCGTTGAGACCGTGCCTTCACTCCTTCTCGGGACCGCCGCGCTGTCGCCGATCGATGTGACGCAGATGTATCAGACGATCGCCAGTGATGGATTTGTGACGCCGCTTAGAGCCATCCAAGAAGTCATCTCCCCAGAAGGAAAGACCCTCAAGCGGTTTGGGATTGATGTTCGCCAGTCGGTGCCTCAAGCCGCGGTTTATCAGCTCAATTCTATGCTGCGGGAGGTGTTTAGGCGGGGTACTGCAAACCCCGCTTTTACCCAGATGCCGGCTAGCCTTCAACCTGCCGGCAAGACCGGCACGACGAATGAGCTCCGCGATAGCTGGTTTGCAGGCTTTACCGGCGATTATCTCGGAGTGGTCTGGATGGGCCGCGATGATAATCAGCCTGCTGGTCTGACAGGGGCCGAAGGCGCCTTGAAGGTGTGGTCAGCGACCATGAACGCGGTCAGCCGGGAGCCCCTTGAACTTGATCCCCCCGAGGAGATCGAGATGATCTGGGTGGATGGTGTCCGAGGCGGCCGGGCGGCCGAAGGGTGTCCTGGTGCGATTGAAATGCCGTTTATCCGAGGTCATGGCCCCGACCGGTCCTCTGGTTGTGGTCCTTCGGCGGAAAAGCATGAATAGGGACTATGGTGGGTTTTTAAGGAGGGGCATCGATGGCTGATCATTTCAAGGGACGCTCAATTCTGATCACCGGATGCTCCTCTGGCATCGGTCGCTGCTGTGCCCTCACCCTGAAGGCTCGGGGTTATCGGGTCTTTGCAACGGCAAGGCAGCCAAAGGATGTCGATCAACTCAAACGGGAAGGTTTTGAAGCCACCGTCCTTGATCTTCGGTCGTCCGCCTCGATTCATCAAGCCGTTGATGAGGTCCTTGAAGCGACCGGTGGCCGCCTTTATGGCCTTTTCAATAATGGAGCTTATGGTCAGCCTGGGGCTGTTGAGGATCTTCGCCGAGAGGTTCTTGAAGAGCAGTTTGCAACCAATCTCTTTGGGACCCACGAACTCACGGTCCGGGTGATTCCTTCAATGCGTCGCCAAGGTGAGGGACGGATTATTCAAAATAGCTCAGTCTTAGGCTTTGCGGCGATGCGTTATCGGGGGGCTTATAACGCCAGTAAGTTTGCGCTTGAGGGACTGACGGACACCCTTCGTTTGGAATTGAAAGGAAGTGGGGTTGAGGTCTCGCTGGTGGAGCCTGGCCCGATCACCAGCCGCTTCAGAGATAATGCCTTCAGAGAGTACCTTCAACACATCGATCGAGAGGGCAGCGTTCATCAGACGACCTATCGACAAATGGAGGCACGCCTTCAAAAGGAAGGTCCGGCCGTTCCCTTTACCCTCGGCCCTGAGGCGGTCGTTTCAAAGGTGATCCATGCCTTGGAATCGCGGCGCCCCAGGGCCCGCTATCACGTCACCTTTCCTACCCGCCTTTTTGCCGTGCTGAAGCGTTTACTCCCGGATCGGGCGCTTGATGAACTTCTCGGCAGAGTCGGCTGAGAGCTGTGAGAAAATAGTCCTCATTTGATTGCGAGATTTCATGTCAGCCACCCCACGCCATCTTGCCCTCTTTGTTGCTTTTTCCGGGACCGGAGGCGTGGAGCGGGTGACCCTTAATCTGCTGCAGGGTCTCGCGGCCCATGATGTTAGGGTCGATCTCCTGACCGTGGTCACCCGGCGGGGAACCCCACCGGTGGTTCCATGGCCGAATGTTCGGGTGATTGATCTTGGCGTTAAACACTCCCAGCACGCTATTCCGGCGCTGATTCGCTACCTCCGGAAGGAGCAGCCTGAAGTATTAATGGTCGCTAAGGATCGTGCCGTTAGGACCGCCATTGTCGCCCACTGGCTCGCCAAGGTACCCACCCGCCTGGTCGGCCAACTTCACATGAACATGACCGGGTATTTGGCGAACAAACCGTTCTATCAACGCTGGCTCCGAAAAGCCCCCATGCGATTGCTATTCCCTTCGCTGGACTTGATTATCGGCGTTTCAGAAGGCGTGGCCGATGACACTCGGCACGTCACCGGCCTTCAAGGGGAGAAGGTGATCGCCATCCGAAACCCTGTTATTACCCCTGAGCTCTTTAAAATGGCCGAGATCGCGCCCCGTCATCCCTGGTTTAAGGAGGATATCCCCATCATTCTGGGGGCAGGGCGGCTGTCTCCTGAAAAGGATTTCCCGACCCTGATTCGGGCGTTTGGGCATCTGAGGAAGAGCCGAAAGGCCCGACTGATGATCATCGGAGAGGGTCCCTTGGAAGGAAAGCTCAAGGCATTGGCGGCGTCTTTGGGTCTTATAGAAGACGTGGCTTTTCCAGGTTATGAGGCGAATCCTTTTGCCTATATGAAGCGGGCTGCCTTATTTGTGATGTCATCGGCCTGGGAAGGCTCCGGCAATGTCCTGGTCGAGGCCTTGGCTCTTGGCACGCCCGCTGTCTCAACCGATTGCCCTTATGGTCCAAGGGAAACCCTTGATCGGGGACGCTATGGGGCTTTAGTCCCCGTTGGCGATGACCTTGCGCTCTCAAAAGCGATGCTAAAGACCCTCGATGAGCCTTTGCCTCCGGCCTTTTTAAAGGAGGCGGTGACGGATTTTACGATTGAGGCCAGTGCGCGCCATTACCTTCATGCGCTGTTGCCTCCCCTGGATGGCGAAGCCCCAGGATGACGACATTTAAGGACAAGGGATGGCTCAAGGTCGATGGGCTTTTGACCCTGGGCCTTTTGATCTTTTTGCTCTCGCTCCTGATGAGCCGCGGTACCTTCACGATCGGCCTGGTCTTGATGGGACTTGGCGTCTTTCTTCGAGGGCTTTATCGCCAGGAGCTTTTCAATTGGACCCGGCCCCTTGGGGTTTTTATTGGTCTGATGACGGTATGGATCGTCCAAGGGTTCTTGATGGCGAGTGATTCGCCTTACGATATGGTGGTGCCTCTGTTCGGATCGATGGTGGTGGTGGCGGGGATCCTCCAGTTGCCACCCAGACCAGGATCTAAGATCCGCTGGGAACCTTTATTAACCACCTGCCTGGTTTTTTTTGTCACGATTCACCTCAGTTACGACGTCTTTTGGACGCGCTGGCCAAAATTTGGAAAATCGGCACTGTTCACCAATATTCACTATATAGCGCAATACGCCGTCTTCACTTTGCCGTTCCTGGTGATGGAAGCCTT
>JBEIRQ010000260.1:0-3019 GCA_040375885.1 Methylococcus sp. | reverse complement strand
GCGACTGATTCAAAGAACTACCCCATCAACGTTTTTGGCCAAATAAATGGTGCGGCATGATGAAACATAAAAAACAGATAGGGATGGCGTTGATTGGCTTCGTTTTATTGATGCCGCTTTCCAACATGTTGGGGCTAACCAGTAAAAACGATCCCATTGCGTTTTCTGAAGGAACCTCCCCAAGCTTCAAGGCAGCCTCGAACATTCTTCAACATAAATGCGTGGATTGCCATTCTCCCGGGATGACTCGCTTCCCCTTTTATGCCAAGTTGCCGATCGCTGATCAGCTTATGGAAAAGGACATCAAAACCGCCTCAGCGAGACTCGAGATAACAAAGTCCATGTACAGCGGGGAAACGAAGTTCACCCCCTTAATGCTTGCTCGACTTGAGGGCGTCCTTCGAAACGACTCGATGCCACCCAACCTCTATCTATCGATGCATTGGACGGGCCGACTCGACCAGAAGGAAAAAGCTGCGATGCTGTCCTGGATTGCTGAGGAAAGAGAACATCACGCTTGGAGTCACGATACCGCGCCGACCCTCAAAGGGGAACCGATCCAGCCGCTCCCTCTTACGGTTTCCTTGAACCAGAACAAAGTCCTTCTCGGAAAGCGCCTCTTTTTTGATCGGAGACTGTCGGGCGATCAAACCATGAACTGCGCTTCCTGCCATGATTTGACGAAGGGGGGAACCGATCAGGCGAGAGTCTCCACCGGCATTCGAGGGCAGCAAGGACCGATCAACTCCCCAAGCGTGTTCAATGCCTCCTATAACCTCGCTCAGTTTTGGGATGGCCGCGCCAAAGACCTGGCGGAACAGGCCGCAGGCCCTGTAGCTAACCCCGGCGAAATGGGTGCGGATTGGAATCATGTCCTTGAAACATTGAAAAGCGATGATAGCTACCAAAAAGA
Organism: Methylococcus sp.; assembly: GCA_040375885.1. Taxonomy (GTDB): domain Bacteria; phylum Pseudomonadota; class Gammaproteobacteria; order Methylococcales; family Methylococcaceae; genus UBA6136. Next base: position 2,106 of record JBEIRQ010000260.1, on the reverse strand, counting down.
TTTTTCAGCGCTTTATCCCGATCAGGGCATCACCCTACCCACCGTCACTCAAGCGATTGCCACGTATGAGGAGTCTCTGATTACAGGAGGCTCAAGGTTCGACGAGTACTTAAGAGGCAACAGCAACGTTTTGACGCCCGAAGAGAGAAATGGCTATTACCTCTTCAAGATGGACTGCGCATCGTGTCATTTCGGGCCGACACTTGGCGGGATGTCTTATGAGAAGCTTGGAACCAGTCAAGATTATTTCGCAAAAAGAGGATCCGCGCTGACTGAAGTCGACAATGGCCGCTTTAATGTCACCCACAACGAAGCCGATCGACATGTCTTTAAAGTGCCCAATCTTCGAAATGTAGAAGTCACGCAGCCTTACTTTCATGATGGGTCAGCCGCTACATTGGAAGAAGCCGTGAGAACCATGGCCACCGTTCAGCTCGGTAAATCCCTAAGTCAAGGCGAAGTGGCTGACATTGTGGCTTTCCTCAAAACACTGACCGGAAAATATCACGGGGTTCCGCTTCAAAGCCTCAAAGAAGAAAATCTTTAAGCACCCTCCTTTAGAGAAAAAGAGGGTCACAAGAACCGTGGGAGAAAGCCCTCACAACGGCTGATCCCACGAAGGTTTTCAAAAAGGGTGGAGGTAAAACGTGCTATTTGGCGTCTCAAAGCCAGTCATTGGAAGATCAAACATTCTGATCGAGGCGGCCATAGAGCGTGTGTTCTCTTTTGTTGGCCATGATTTCTTTGACAACTACCCACGCTGGTCGTCTGAAGTCATTGCACTCAGGAGGGATACTGAAGGGCCACTGAAGGTCGGCAGCCAAATGCATCAAACCAGAACAGACCATGGCCGTCGAACCCAATCGACTTCCGTGGTCACACAGTTCGAGGAAAATCAGTGCCTTGCGTTTGAAGAGGTCGCAAAGAAATATCGCTGTTTTTATCACTTTGAGCGATCGACGAATTCACCCGATGCCACTCACCTCACGTTCATTTTTGAGTTTCCGGTGCTAGACACTTTCTTAAGGCCATTTGAAAGAATGGTCAGGACCGCCGTAGAGGAAGGGGCCGAGAACAATACAAAAAACATCAAAGCACTCACCGAGCACCATTACCGACAAAAAGCGGTGAGACACCAAAGACTAAAGTGAAATCAAGAATCAGGGGATACGATGACCCTGAACCACATCCCAGGTATCGCCTTCACAGGCGATAAAACACTCCAAAGTGGCCCCTAATTGCGCCATCACATCGAAGGCTTCGGCAAGCTTGATATCAAGATCATGATCGCTATGGTCAGGGTCATGATGAAATAAGAAGAGTTTTTTGGCCTGAGCTTTGTGCGCCAGAGCAACGACCTGCGCCACACTCGAATGACCCCAGCTCACCTTATGGCTGTACTCATGATCGAAATAGGTTGCATCATGAATAAGAAAATCTACGTCCTTAAGAAACTCAGCAAGCCTCTCAATAAAATCATCATCGATATCGATATTACCCAATTCATTATCGGTGATATAGGCGAGCGACACACCGGCATGATCGATACGATAGCCGAGGCAATATCCAGGATGCTTGAGATGGAAGGCTCTTAGGGAAACGCCTTCGAAATAGTGTTGCCCTTCCCGCATGTCCCCGTATTGAACGTCCGCTCCAAAGGCATCGACCGTAATCGGAAAATAGGTGCCATCCATTTGGCCATCCAAAAGATCCCGAAAGGATCGATTATCCTGCGGAGGGCCCATCAATGTAATGTGATTACCTGGAATATAGATCGGAGCAAAGAAAGGTAAGCAGTTGAGGTGATCCCAGTGTGGATGAGAGATGAAAATGTGTCCATCGAATTTCCCACCCGCCTTCTTCATCAAATATTTCGAATAATTCTTAAGTCCGGTCCCTGCATCAAAAATGAAATGATGATCAGCGCCAATATCAACAGCGACACAGGAAGTATTGCCACCATATTTCAAAGCGCCCTCACCAGACACCGGAAGCGTCCCTCTGGCCCCCCAAAAAGTAGCTTCAAATCTTTCGACTACGGCTTCGACTTTGGTCATATCATTCAATATATAAGGTATTTAAATCATCTCAATAGCTCCCAGTAAG
>JBEIRQ010000391.1:0-1868 GCA_040375885.1 Methylococcus sp. | reverse complement strand
GCCAAGCATCCATGGTCAGCGTGATGACGGTTGATTTTCTTGACGAGAACAAGATTAAAGAGACGGTGGACCTTATTTGTTTGAAGCAACCGGTTGATATCGTTTTGATTGCCCATGGCACCTTACCCGATCAATTTTCTGCTCAGAAGGACTTAGCGCTTTGTAAACAGACCCTCGAAATCAATGCCGTATCTCCCGTATTGTTTGCGGAAGCTTTTGTGGGCCATATGGAAAAGGCCAACCGCGGAACGCTTGGGATCATAGGCTCCGTCGCAGGAGACCGCGGTCGAAAGTCCAATTACATCTATGGTGCAGCCAAAGGACTTGTTGCGCGGTATGCCCAGGGCCTTCAGCATCGGCTAGCCTTAAGCAACGTCAAGGTCGTCCTCATCAAGCCAGGTCCGACCGACACACCGATGACCGCGAGCCTTAAATCCCAGGGTCTCAAAGTGGCGCCTCTAGAGGAGGTGGCAAAAAGGATCGTTAAGGCCATGAGTGCCGGTCAAGCGGAGGCCTATGTTCCCGGGAAATGGAAGATCATCATGCGCGTCATTCAGCATCTGCCCTCGTTCATTTTTCAAAGACTGAATATTTGACTCTCCTTTCATCCTGAAGATGGATTGGGGGGGTTCCTGCCTCGCTGGACCCGATAATGCTTATTAAAGCATCAGCAGATAAGCGCACAATGACCAAAGCACCCGCCTCAGGGATGGTCGAATGGCCTTGGAGTAGGCGGGCCAGAGAGTGCGGGTAGTGATCTTTGCCCGTCGGTAAGCTTTCAGGAGGCCTTCATCCGTAAAGGATCTTCGTGCGGCGTTTAGGCCTTGACGCAAATCCGAAGCGTGTAATTCATTATGCATACAACGCACTTGGAGGCTTCCATGCATAAGAGAATGACGATCACATTGGATGAGGCCGTGTTGAAGGCTTGAACAGAACCGTCGGTAAACGCCGGATGAGTCAATTCATCGAAGATCTGATTCGCCCACACGTTCTTGACACCGCTCTGGATGAAGGCTATCGCGCCATGGCCCAAGCAAAGACCGCGAGCTTGAGCCCCAGGAATGGTGCAACGAGCTTGCAAAGGACATGAGCGATGAAGCGCGGAGAAATCTGGTGGGTGGAGTTCGACTCTTCGGTGGGGAGTGAAATTAGTAAAACCCGACCGGCTGTCATCGTGAGCTAGGTCAGTCTGCGACCGTCCACTTCGAACTGAACCTTTTACCAGCCATCCGTCGTTTGAAGATTTTAGCCATCTCCCTCAAAAAAAGGTCATGCTCGGTTTTTGTGTCTCGGCTCATACAGGCTTGATAGAGCTGTCTAACGAGTTCGGTTTGTTTCATGGCACACACCTTCGATACTATGATTTGCTAGGTCCAAGTGGACCTCAGCTTATCCATGAACAACACGCTAATTTAGCCTCCCATGCCGAATCTCATCAAGAACTTGGAGGCGCTCCCACTGTTGCAGTGCATAGAGTTTTTGATGTCTTTCAGCGGGTGCTAGCTTGTCGATTTCAAGGGCAAGGCAATGAATCCTGATGGATTCCCGCTCAAAAACATGGTTAAGCGCCTCTGAAGGGCTGGACTTTAATCCCAGCATTACGGCTAGTTTTCCTCTGATTTGATTGAGTGTCCGTCTTTCCATGGCGACTTCTCCTGGGGCGATCTGCAGTAAAACGTTGGCCTATCATAGTATTGTTGCATTAATATTACAACATAAACGGTTATGACCATATTTGGCAAAAAAAGTTCTCTTGAGAGACTTTGAAAAGCCCTCGGGATAAACGGGGTCTCGCGGCAAAAGGTTCTGAATCGATCGCTGAGAGCGCTCCCAATCCATGGGAATAAGATGGGGGCTGATTGGGT
>JBEIRQ010000398.1:0-1688 GCA_040375885.1 Methylococcus sp. | reverse complement strand
TTGAAATCAAGGATCTGATTGCGGAGCAGTTGTTGGGGGTCCGCTTGTTCCGCCCCGGCATCGACCCAATGGCTGGTCTTTTTCCAATTCAAAAGAACGGCCATGGACCTTAGGAAACCTTCAGCGGTCAAAACTTTAGGCTGTATGCCAATGGTCTTTAAGGCTTGGAGCGAAGCTTTCTGCAAATGCCGGGCTTTGTCTTCCTCTTGATCGTTCGGGCAAGGCGCCTTTAAGGGCAGCTTGATCGTGATAAGGATTTCTGCCCGCCTTAATCTGAGGCCTGTCACCTCATCAAGGGGGCGCCGTGTCCCCTCTAAAAAATAGCGTCTCGCTGAATGATGAAGAGCGCTTAATATGGGCTCTTTGGTACTTCCTTGGGTGACCTTTGATGCCTTAAGGCAATGATCTAGATCAGGTGAAGTAAAAAGGCTGATTTGAATCAGGGTGTCGGTTGGCCAATCGCCATTCAAAAACACATTGAGTCGGTCGGCCAGCGACTGATCGCCCCCTGCAAGTGGAAGACATAGAAAGCCAAAGCCAAGACTCCGATCTTCCATGATGAATAGGGCGGATTCAGGATCGTAGGCCAGCACGTCAAAAAGATCACTTGCTCTGGGTTGTTGATAATAGGATGGCTTCATCAGGGGCTTCCAACGAAGGTATCTCGTTCCGGGACGATTCTTGGCTTTGGGACTGTCTGAGATGAGTCGATGCGTTGAAGATTGATTGTCCCAGTGACGATGTTGTTGATCACCGTGGGTGCGGTGTAAACCCCAAGGCCGCAGGCAATCCCTAAGACCAAGCCCATCATGCTTCCGCGCATCACGCCAGACACCAGGCCAACCATTAAGAACGTCACGGCGAGGATCCTCCCAAGCATCCCCTGAAGCCATCCCGTCAATAGCGTATAGATACTTCCAAATTCACTGGATCCTCCGGTTCCAGCTTCGGCGTTTTGAAGAAACAAAAACATCAAGAGTAGGCCACAGAAGGCCTTTGCGTAAGTTGGGGATCGGGTCATCATGGCTTCTCGTTGTGTGTCTAGAGGCATCGTTTCATCATCATGAGTGCGTGGTTTTAAGTGTCACCTCAAGGAGCATCGGCTCTCCTATTGATAGTGGTTGGGACGTGGCTTTGATCAAAAGCGCCTGAGGAGATGGGTTGCCGTTGACTGACCTGAAGGGGTGTCAGCCTGATGGTCTGTTGCTGACCACCCGATCCTAAGGTCCAATGCCCTGGTTCAAGGTCAGTAAAGACATACCGGGTTGACTGAAGGTCTCCATCTTCATCCTCAAAGGGGGCCATCCATATCCTTAGAATGGAAGGGTCGGCTCGTCCGGCCTTCATGGCCTCATTGGCCGTGTTGTCATTCCCCTTGGACAGGGTTTGAGAGTCTTTGGCAGGCCCCGTCTCGTTTCCCATAGAGGGCCCATTAGTGGCTTGATAGGCCTGAACCGCCGATTGGCATACTGGAAGATTTGGGAAACCTTTGCAGCCATAACTCCCGGCGCAGCCCTCAAAAAAGGTGAGGCAAGCTAAAACGAATAGGGCACGATTTTTTGACATGGTGGCCTCGTAGAGTGTTTGAAGACATTGTTAGCCTAGACCCTCGAATTTTTTTTAGTTGATCTGAAGATGATGGTTTTCTTCGAATTTTCAGGTGGCGACTTTCAAACTGGTGCCGCTCT
>JBEIRQ010000072.1:0-7622 GCA_040375885.1 Methylococcus sp. | reverse complement strand
TCAATTTCAAGCGGCAGGAGGTCAGGATCTGGGAAGTACCGATAATCGTTGGCTTCCTCCTTACTCCGCATGGAGCGGGTTTCATCTTTGTTGGCATCATAAAGCCTCGTTTCCTGAACGATCGTCCCGCCATTTTCAAGAATCTCGATCTGCCGCAGAACTTCATAGTTGATGGCTTTTTCAACGAACCTAAAGGAATTGAGGTTCTTGATCTCGGCCCGCGTCCCGAATTTTTCTTGCCCCTTGGGCCTGATGGAGACATTGGCATCGCAGCGGAAAGAACCTTCTTGCATATTCCCATCGCAGATTTCGAGATAGCGGACCAACGCATGCAGCTTTTTCATGTAGGCGACCGCCTCCTTGGCGGAGCGCATATCGGGTTCTGAGACGATTTCAAGCAGCGGGGTACCCGCGCGGTTGAGATCGATCCCGGTATGGCCTTCAAAGTCCTCATGGAGGGATTTGCCGGCATCTTCTTCAAGATGGGCCCGGGTAATGCCGATCACCTTCTCTTCACCATCGACCACGATGGTGGTTTCCCCGGTGCTGACTACTGGAAGATCAAACTGGCTGATCTGGTAACCCTTGGGAAGGTCTGGATAGAAATAGTTCTTCCGCGCAAAGACCGAGCGCGGCGATACCGTAGCGCCGATGGCAAGGCCAAACTTCACCGCCATCTTCACGGCCTCTTGATTAAGGACCGGAAGAACCCCGGGTAGCCCAAGATCGATGGCGCAGGCCTGTGTATTAGGCTCTGCCCCATAAAGGGTGGCAGCGCCTGAGAAAATCTTTGATTTGGTAGCGAGCTGGGCGTGGATTTCAAGCCCGATCACGGTTTCCCATTGCATGTTCTTGAACCTTCAGGGGTGTTTTAAGGAGGGCGAGGCCAGCTTCAGAGTTTTGGCGACTGTTGGTGCCAGTCTGTCACGCTCTGATAGCGGTGCGCGACATTGAGGAGCCGCTGCTCTGAAAAATAATTGCCAATCAACTGCATGCCAATCGGGAGCCCCTTTGAGAATCCGACGGGTACCGACATTCCGGGGAGTCCTGCGAGATTGACGGCAATGGTGTAAATATCAGAAAGATACATCGCAATCGGATCTTGACTCTTTTCGCCAAATTGAAAGGCCACCGAGGGGGGAGGTCGGGCCCATGATGACATCGACCTCCTCAAATGCCTTTTTAAAATCATCGCTGATCAATCGGCGGATCTTCTGTGCTTTAAGGTAATACGCATCGTAGTAACCGGCCGATAAGGCATAGGTCCCAATCAGGATCCGGCGTTTAACTTCCGCCCCAAAACCTTCACCTCTGGAGCGCATGTAAAGGTCTTTAAGGTCCTTGGGATTTTCAGCGCGATAACCATAGCGCACCCCATCAAGACGAGCGAGATTTGAGGAGCATTCAGCCGGTGCAACCACATAATAGGCGGGCCCTGAGAGATGCATATGGGGGAGCGAAATCGCCTTCACCGTGGCACCCAGCTTTTCGATTTCACCGATGGCCGCTTGAATTGCCTGATGGATGTCAGGATCAAGCCCCTCGCCAAAGAATTCTTTAGGAAGGCCGATACGAAGTCCCTGAAGGCTGTTATCAAGCCCTTGGCTATAGATCTCCTTGGGCCGTTCGATGCTGGTGGAGTCTTTGGGGTCGAAACCGGCCATGGCCTCAAGAAGCCAGGCGCAATCTTCGGCGGTTTTGGCCATAGGGCCTGCCTGATCCAAGCTTGATGCAAAGGCGATCATGCCCCAGCGGGAGACGAGGCCATAGGTTGGCTTGATGCCGGTGATGCCGCAAAAGGCGGCGGGCTGTCTGATCGAGCCGCCGGTATCGGTGCCGGTAGCGCCAGGCACGAGGCGGGCGGCAATAGCCGCTGCCGAGCCACCCGAGGAGCCGCCGGGGACCGTTTGAAGATTCCAAGGATTCTTCACAGGGCCGTAGAAGCTGGTTTCATTGGAGGAGCCCATGGCAAATTCATCCATGTTGAGCTTCCCCAGCATGACCGTTCCAGCCGCATTGAGGCGATCAACGACGGTCGCGTTATAGGGCGAAATGAACTGGTCGAGCATTTTGGAGCCACAGCTTGATCGGACCCCTTCGGTGCAGAAGATGTCTTTCTGTGCGATGGGGATGCCGGTTAAGGGTCCTGCGGTGCCCTCTGAAAGCGCCACATCGGCCGCTTTGGCTGCCGCCAAGGCTCTCTCCGGGGTGACCGTAATGAAGGCGTTGATTGATGGATCAAGGCGATCAATCCGTTTGAGGAAGCTTTCAGTGAGTTCAAGGCTTGAAAAGGCCTTCGATTTGAGGCCCTCTGCGAGCTCTCGGATGTTTTTGTCATGCATGATTCGGGTTCCAACAACATCGCCCTAATGGGCTCAGGGCTTAGGCCATCATTTGGCGGAGGGTCGTCCTCATAAGGCGCAGACGGCGACTAGGAGGCGTTATTCAATGACCTTGGGCACCAGGTAAAGCCCCGCTTCAACTTTTGGGGCGATCTTCTGGAAGGCTTCGCGCTGGTTAGGTTCGGTCACTTCATCGGGTCTTAGCCGTTGCGCTTGATCGAGAGGGTGCGCCATCGGCAGCACGGTCTCGGTATCGATGGCGCTCATTTCATCAATGAAATTCATGATGCCAGAAAGGTCTTTGGCGTAGGCGTCAATCTTGTCAGGATCAATGGCTAGGCGAGCCAGAAAGGCGATCCGGTTGACCTCATCGGATGTCAATGACATGGGGCACTCGTGGTTCTGAAAGAGGAAGGAGGGAACTCCTTACCATTATTCTCCGAGGCGGCCTTGCCGTCAAAGCCCTCGTCGCCTTTGATCGGTAAAAAAGCGGCTTTCGGGGCATGATTCAGCGGTCTCCATGCCCTGGGCCTCAGGCGGTGGGCGGGCCGACAAAGTTCCTTGCCACCTTCAAGCCTCGCTTGCTAAATTAGCCCTTTTACAGACGGCCAGAACGCGATGTTTTTCAAGCAGCTTCGGGGTTTCTACTCGACCGACCTTTCCATCGACCTTGGAACCGCCAATACCCTCATCTATTGCAAGGGTAAGGGGATCGTTCTCAATGAGCCTTCGGTGGTGGCGATCCGTGAAGATAAGGTCCGAGGGCAGAAAACGATCGCTGCGGTCGGTGCCGAGGCCAAATCCATGCTGGGTCGAACGCCTGGCAACATCACGGCCATTCGGCCAATGAAGGATGGCGTGATCGCCGACTTCACCGTGACTGAGAAAATGTTGCAGTACTTCATTCACAAAGTGCATGAAAGTAACCTCTTCAGGCCAAGCCCGAGGGTTTTAATCTGTGTCCCCAGCAGTTCAACCCAGGTCGAGCGGCGGGCCATCAAGGAATCTGCGCTAGGGGCCGGTGCTCGTGAGGTCTATCTCATTGAAGAACCCATGGCGGCGGCCGTTGGCGCTGGGCTTCCGGTGGATGAAGCCAAGGGGTCCATGGTGCTTGATATTGGCGGCGGGACCAGCGAAGTCGGGATCGTTTCTCTCAATGGGGTGGTCTATTCGGCCTCGGCCCGCATTGGTGGTGATCGTCTTGATGATGCCATCATGAGCTATGTCCGTCGAAACTATGGCACCCTCATTGGGGAAGCCACGGCTGAAAGGATCAAGCATGAGATTGGTTCTGCCTACCCCGGCAGTGAAATTCGTGAAGTGGAGATCAAGGGACGGAATCTCTCAGAAGGCGTTCCAAGAAGTTTCGTTTTGAGTAGCAACGAGATTCTTGAAGCCCTCCAGGAGCCGCTTCAGGGTATCGTCGATGCGGTCAAAATGGCGCTCGAACAGACGCCGCCGGAATTGAGCTCGGATGTCGCTGAGCGGGGCATGTACCTCACTGGGGGCGGCGCCCTGTTGAAGGACATGGACCGGCTCATTTCAGAAGAAACAGGGTTACCAGTTCACATTGCCGAAGACCCCTTAACCTGTGTCGCGCGCGGCGGTGGCCGTGTCCTTGAGCTTCTCGATACGAAGGGCCTTGCGCTGTTTTCGCTTGAATGATCAAGGCCTGATTTTAAGGTTCCAAGCGGTCATTCGGAATGCGGGTCAGACTCGATCACAAGCCTTTCGTCGTTAACGGTTCGGCGCTCCACGTCAAGTTGGTCATTTGCTTGGTGGCCTCCTTGATTGTTCTTGCCATTGAAAACCACCTCGAGGGCAGCGGCCAACGACTCCCCTTTTCAGCGGTGGTCGAACCGGTTCGCCAACTGGTCAATGGTCCTGCCCGTCTTTTTCGAAAACTATCAGACTACAGCGCCCAACAGACGGATCTGGTGATAGAGAACCAGAGGCTTCGTGAGGAGGCCTTGCTGCTTCGCGGGCAACAGCTCCGTTTTGACGCCCTTGAACAGGAAAATACGAGGCTTCGGGGCCTCCTCGACAGTACCTTCAAAGTCGGTGATCAAGTCCTGATTGCAGAGCCTTTATCGATCAGTCTGGTGCCTTATGAAAACCTGATTGTGGTCAATAAGGGCGAACTTCACGGCGTTAGGGTCGGTCAGGCCGTCGTTGATGGCAACGGGGTCGTCGGACAAGTATTAAGGGTCACCAGTCAGACGGCCGACATTGTGATGATCACCGACCCGAGCCACGCGACACCCGTCCAAATTAATCGGACCGGACTTCGGACGATTGCCGTTGGAACCGGGCAGACGGACCGACTGGAATTACCTTATCTTCCGGGGAATGCCGACATCGAACCCGGGGACCTTTTGGTGACCTCCGGTCTTGATGGGGTGTTCCCCGCGGGGTATCCCGTGGCCCGCATACCGCCTCGAAAGGAAGGTCAGCCGGTTCTTCAGGGGGGAGCGGTCCCGATGGCGCGGCTCGATCACAACCGAGAATTACTGGTGGTGAGAACCGATTCGACGCCGCTTCAGAAAGCACCCGCGGATCCTTCCTTAAGGTCTAACGCCCCAGAATCTCATGACCCATGAGCCTTTGGCTTTACATCGGATTGCCCTTGCACTAACGCTGGGTCTTGCGATGATTCTTAGGATCCTGCCGCTTCAAGAGGGCTGGGCTCCCTTCAACCCTGATTGGGTGGCGCTGGTCCTCCTCTTTTGGATCTTTCCGGTACCCGAAAGGATCGGTATTCTCTGGGCCTGGGGCGTTGGATTGATTGTCGATGCGTTGACGGGCCGCCTTTTAGGGCAGTATGCCTTAGCCTATGGGGTGATGACCTATTTGGCCCTTTTAATGAGAGCAAGGTTCATCCTGTTGCCCCTCCCGATTCAAAGCCTCTGGGTTCTTGGCCTTTTATCGGCTGAATCTCTCCTGGTTCTCTGGACGCAGCGGCAAGAGCTCCCGGCGGCCATGCAATTTCAATACTGGTATCCGGTCCTGACCGGCGCTTTGGTCTGGCCTTTTTTTCTTTTCATTCTCAGCGGGTTGACCGGCGTGAGGCACCGGCCGTGAAAGGCGATCTGACCGTCGAAGACAGTCTCCGCGAAAATCGCCTGTTTCTTAATCGGATCATTGCCAGCGTCTCCTTGATGCTCCTTGGGGTACTGGTTCTCGTGATTCGCTTAATTTACCTTCAGATTGAGGGTCATCAGCAGTATTCGAGCCTTTCGAGAGAGAATCAGGTCAAGATTTCTCCCATCACACCGACCCGCGGCATGATCCTCGATCGGAACGGGGAGCCTCTGGCAGATAACTATGTCACCTACAGCCTCGAGGTGGTGCCGGAGGGGATTCAGGATCTCAAACCCCTCCTTGAGGCTATTTCGAAGCTGATCCATCTCACCGAGGCTGAGCTTCAGTCTTTTCGGGATTTAATGGCCAAGCGGAAACCTTTTGAGAGCGTCCCCGTTCGCCTTGAGCTCTCTGAAGAGGATCTCGCGAAGGTGGCCGTCAAGCTTCCCTGGTTGAATGGGGCCGAGATCAGAACGCGCATGATGCGGCGCTACCCCTACCGGGAGCTCACGGCCCATGTGGTCGGCTATATCGCGAGAATCAACGAAAAAGAGTTAAGCCATCTCGATCCTTCGGAGTACCTTGGGACCTTCTTTACGGGGAAAAATGGTCTTGAGAAGAGTTATGAGACGGTTCTCCATGGACGAACCGGCCACCAGGAGTATGAAGCCAACGTGAAAGGCCGAGTGGTGAGAGAACTTGGCAAAAAGCCCGCTTTAGATGGCGCTAATCTTTATCTTTCAATTGATATCGGTCTTCAAAAGGTGGCCATGGACGCTCTTGGGGACTATCGGGGCGCGGTGGTGGCGATCGACCCTCAAACCGGTGATGTTTTAGCTTTGGCCAGCAAGCCGAGCTATGACCCCAATCCCTTCATTCAAGGGATCGATAAGAAGAGCTACGAGGCCCTTCAAGGTGATGAGGCAAGGCCCCTCTACGATCGGGCGACAAGGGGCGCGTATCCGCCGGGATCGACGGTCAAGCCCTTTGAGGCCTTGGCGGGCCTTGAGCTTCTGGGGCTTCCCCCTCTGGGGCGGATTGCCTGCCCTGGGTACTACCGTCTTCCAGGATCAAAACACAAGTATCGGGATTGGGCCCACTCAGGCCATGGCGCGACCGATATGCACCGGGCGATTGTTCAGTCCTGTGACGTTTATTTTTACGAACTGGCCAGTCGACTTGGGATTCGCCGCCTTCATGACTTCATGCAGAGCCGCTTTGGGCTTGGGGTTCCAACCGGGATTGATATGGCCGGTGAAAAAGGGGGCTTATACCCCTCTGAGGAGTGGAAAAAAAGTAGGAAACGCGGCGATTGGAGTCCTGGGGATACGGTGATTGCGGGGATTGGCCAGGGTTTTGTGACAGCCACCCCGATTCAGATGGCACGAGCGACCGCGATCCTCGCCCATCAGGGTCTCGATGTCGAACCGCGCCTCGTGAGCCGCATTCGGGCCGGTTACGATATTGAGCCGCCCTTTCCCAAAAACCCTCATGCTGATCGGAGATTGATTGACCCAGGTCACTGGGAGACGGTCGTGTCTGCCATGGTCGATGTGATCCAGAAGGGAACCGCCCACCGCATAGCCGCAGGCCTTGACTATTCGATCGCCGGAAAAACAGGGACCGCCCAGGTCTTTACGGTGGCCCAAAATCAGAGTTACAAGAGTATGCGGCTCACCCAATCGATGCGAGATCACGCCTGGTTTATTGCTTTTGCACCTGCTGACAACCCCAAAATTGCGGTGGCGGTGATTGCAGAGAATGCGGGCCATGGGGGCACCGTCGCTGCCCCCATGGCCCGCAAAGTGATGGATCACTATTTACACGGTCTTCCTCATGAAAATTGATCCGATTCTTGCAGCACTTGAAGCCCAAAAAAAACCGAGGTTTCGGTTTTTGAGTCAGCTGCCCATTGATTTTCCCCTTCTTGGGGGGCTCTTACTGCTCTCAGGGATCGCCATGGTGGTGCTCTATTCAGCCTCTGGGCAGTCGCTGGATGTCGTTCTTCGTCAGGGCCTTCGGTTGATGCTGGCGCTCTTGGTCATGATCGGTGTTGCCATGATTCATCCTCGTCAGCTCGCCAACATGAGCCCGATTCTCTATCTGGTCGGGGCCTTGATGCTCGCCCTGGTGCTTCTGTTTGGCAAGATCAGTATGGGCGCGCAGCGATGGCTCGATCTTGGGATCATTCGGTTTCAG
>JBEIRQ010000352.1:0-2192 GCA_040375885.1 Methylococcus sp. | reverse complement strand
TCGCGAAGGGCTATGGCACGGAATTCCCGGTTGCTGACAATGCAACCGAAGATGGCCGCGTCAAGAACCGTCGTGTTGAACTGCGCTGGATGGGTGACTGAGCATAGCCTCATGAACCTTGGGTGACACCGGTCACCTGAACCTCAGTAAACCCGCCTTATGGCGGGTTTACTTTTTGTGGCGTCTTAAAAAGGCCTCCTGGAGATTCGATCAGAAGACCCATTTAGGCTTACAATGACCTTTCTAACTGTCATCACTCACGACCCTCTCCTATGATCAAAAGAACCCGTCTTATCGCGAGCGCCCTTGTTGGCCTTAGCCTTCATGCCAGCCCATCTATTGCTGAATTTCAACGCGGTTATGTCGCCATGATGGGCTCCTCAACGATCGTTCCTTTTGTCAAGGAAGCAGCAGAAAAGGCCACAAGCCATGCGCATATCCATGCTCCCTTAATCCAGGCCTCAGGGACCGGCGGCGGTATCAAGCTCTTTTGTGAAGGGTTTGGTCCTGAATCACCCGATGTGGCATTGGCCTCACGGGCGATGAAGCCCAAGGAGCGCGAAGAGTGTGAACGCAATGGGATCGCTAAGATCCTCGAGGTCAAGATCGGTTATGACGCCCTGATTCTGGCCCAATCAGCCAAGGCCGAGCCTTGGGCGCTCACCCACGATGAGGCCCGAATGGCATTCGCCAAATGGATTGTGTCCGCTGACGGGACCATGGCACTCAACCCGAACCATCAATGGAAGGACGTGAAGGCCTCGCTTCCGAATGCCCGAATTGAATTACTGGGTCCGCCTGCAACCTCAGGCAGCCATGATGCGTTCCTCGACCTCATCTCCGAACTCGAGTGCAAAAAACGGCCCTGGGTCCCCGAAGGCCCTAAGGACATCACCGCCGATCTGCAGAGAAAGTGCCGCTCCGTCCGTGAAGATGGGATTTATAAGGAAGGCCGTGACAATGACCTATCGCATGTGGACATGATCGCGACCAATCCGACCCCAGCCATTGGCCTGTTTGGTTACAAAATGCTAACGGATCATAGTGACAAGCTGCGGGCTATTCCCATCGACGGGATCGAACCAAGCTATGCCAATATCTCGAGCGGTACTTACCGTGGCGCTCGTCCTCTTTACCTTTATGTCAAAGCCCGCAATGTGGGGGTGACCCCGGGCCTCTCGGAGTTTCTCGCTGAAATCACCAGCGAAGCGGCTTTTAGTGACAAAGGCTACCTCAGGAAGGCGGGCCTCATTACCCTCCCGGCCCAAGACCGTGCCGCCATGGTCGCCCTCCTGAGGGACGCCGGGGTGTCTCCGGTCCATGCGGGCGCTCCTTCGAAGCCATCCCACGGCGCCACCAGCAAGAAAAAATAGGGCATACTGTTGGGTGGTTCACCTTGAACCACCCAACAACGTCCCGATGTACTAGACCGTATCTTCCCTCCAAATGATCACGTCTTCCTCGGAGTTCGTCGACCTTAAAGCGATCGATCGCTATCTTGAAGAGGACAGAGGGCCGGGTGATCTCACCGCCCTGATTCTTCCTCCAGAATGCCTCGCTAAAGCCACGGTCACCACGCGTGAAGACATGGTTCTCTGTGGCCGTGAATGGTTTGATGCGGTTTTTAAACGTCTTGATCCAAAGGTGGAGATTCTTTGGCACGTCGATGAAGGGGCTTCCGCTCAAAAGGACCAGGTTCTTTGTTCACTTCAAGGATTTGCCCGACCGCTGTTGACCGGCGAGCGAACCGCTCTTAACCTCTTACAGACGCTTTCAGGGACCGCTACCCTTTCAAGGCAGTATGCTGGGGCGGCCCGGGGGACTCCTGTTCGGATCCTCGATACCCGGAAAACGATACCGGGTCTTCGCCTTGCACAGAAATACGCCGTTCGTTGTGGCGGCTGTTACAACCATCGAATGGGGCTCTACGATGCCATCTTGATCAAGGAAAATCACATCGAGGCGGCAGGCTCGATCGCACACGCTCTCGCTCTCGCCCGGCAAAGCTCAGACAACGTGATGATTGAAATCGAGGTCGAAACCCTCAAGGAGCTTGAGGAGGCACTGATCGGCGGTTGTGAGCGAATCCTTCTCGATGAATTCAGTCTTGAGATGATGCAAGCGGCCGTAGCCATGGCTAAGGGAAAAGCCCTTCTCGAAGTCTCTGGGAACGTCCGCCTCCATGAGATCCC
>JBEIRQ010000403.1:0-1640 GCA_040375885.1 Methylococcus sp. | reverse complement strand
GTAATGCGCCATGAAACCTTTCAACAAGGCCATCAGCGCCACCAGGGGGAGAAGACGCGCGACCCCATCACTGATCCCTGAACCCAAAAGCACACTCGCCAAAGGCCAAGCCAGGACCACAATGCCGACCGCCATCGGCCAGGTCAAAAGCACCAAGGTCGTTGCCGCCTTCTTCATGATGAGAGCCGCCGCCTCCTGATTATGGTTCTCCATCACGTTGAATCCAACCGATGATGAGGTGACCCCGACCCACACGAAAACCATCATCAAAGGGCGATCGGCGAGCGATACCGCCGCACCATAGTGGGCCACCGCTTCAGGACCCAATAGCCGCGCCATTAAAAACCCATCCATGGTCGTCAATCCTGCAAAAAGGATACTCACGATGAGCATCGGCGCCGCATAACGCCAGAGGCTTAACAACATGTTTTTGGAAAAATCTCGCCACCTAAAAGCACGGCGGAGCCATGGCAGCTCAATGATCACAATCAAGAGATTACTCACCAGCAACCCTAAAATGGCCGCTTCAGGTTGCCCACCTAACTGGGTCACGAACAGGGCCCCAAGAAGAAACCCAACGATCGTCTGAAAGATCTCAAGGCGGGTATAGCGGCCAATCTCAAGACTATTTCGATGGACTTCAAGCCCGATCAGGACAAACCCCCTCACCAGAGAATAGGCGACCGTCACCCAAATCAACACCGCGGCGTCGATAGGGAACACCCTCAAGGCTTCGATCAAACCACTGATCATTATCATGAAAGCCATCAGAATGAGACAGGATCCATAGACAGTGGCCAGTAATTCGGAACGATTGCCTTCGCGGTTGGCCCTTGGAACCCAGCGAGCCGTCCCCATCAAAAAGCCACCAAAAATAAGCCATTGCCCTAGAAACTGTGAAGACAGGGCCAAGACATAGTGACCAAACTGAACCGGCGTCATCAGGCGACTGTAGATCATCAAAGAACCGATCCCAACCACAGCCTGAACCACATTGACAGGAACATATCCCCTCAGATAACGGCGCCAATGATCAGGGTTCATCTGGTCTCCTTAAAGCTAAGACCATGACCCAAAGGGATGGCGTGACGATTTAAAAACCGCACCGTGCCTCAGGCCTTTTCATCACGACAGGGAATGGATAACAGCACCGGTATCCCTAAACTGCGCTCGACATCAAGAGGACTCAAATAGACCTGCCTAAAGTAGGTTCTGAAGAGAACCGCCACTAGGGCAAAGATCACCCCGATGAAGATCGCCGCGAGGGTCATGAGGACGAAGAAATTCACCCCATGATGGGGGGCTGCGGGAGGCTGCATAATTCTGACGTTATCCATCCGTTGCCGGTCCATCTCTTCAAGGATGAGGGCTTCTTCGACCTTGTGTGAATAGGTCTTCAAATTCTCTTCCAGAAACTGACGCTCTAATTGAAGGGAATCAAAGGTACTTTCAAGGCGATCAAAAGACTCCAGCTCCAAACTGACCGCCGCGATTTGCCCCCTAAGCGATAGCAATCGGCTTTTAAGGGCAAAGGTATCCGCGGTGCGTCTTGCAAGATCAGACTCCATTTCACCCATAACCGGGTTTCTGGCTAAGCGACGATTCGTTGAAGCGAGCGGCCGGCTGCCCGTGAGAATATG
>JBEIRQ010000147.1:0-4799 GCA_040375885.1 Methylococcus sp. | reverse complement strand
GGTTTGGACCTTATTGGTGCCACCAACCTTTGAAAGTGAGGCGACCATTCTTGTTAAATTTGGTCGGGAATATGTTTATGTTCCGGCGGTGACCGATGAAAAAGACCCAGTGAACTACCTGAATAGAGAAGGTATTATCAATAATGAGATTGAGATATTGTCCAGCCAGGATCTTTTTGAAACGACGATTACGAGAATGGGTGTTGATCTCATCTATCCCGATCTTGCAAGCAATCCGCCGCGCGGTCAGCCCCTCGTCAAGGTGGCTGAGAAGTTGTTTCGTAAGAATCTTTCCATTAAAGGAGGAAAGGACATGGATATCCTCAAGGTCTCCTTTCGTCATCCCGATCCGCTGATCGCTGCGAAGACCGTCAATCTTTTAATTGAGCTTTACCGTGAAAAACATCTGCTCATGTTTGGAGATAAAGCCGCCACGGCTTTTCTGGATGTCAAGGTGAATGAATACGCGGGTGAACTGGCGATTGCTGATGATGTCTTGAAAGGATTTCGCTCTCAGCATGCGGTCTTTGCCATTGATGAGCAGCGGACCATTCTTTTACGTCAACAAGGAGAGCTTAAATCTCAGCTTCATGACGCGGAGAATCAATTAGCAGGATTACGTGGTCGGTTGAAGATCCTTGCCGGGGAGTCTGCCCATACCGAGAGAGAGGCCAAAATTCGAACAGAGACGGGAAGTACCAGCAATGACATCATCGACAAAGCCAAGGAGCAGTTGCTCACGTTGCATCTCAAAGAGCGGGAGTATGCAAGAACACTCAATGAACATAATCGATTATTGACCTCGGTGCGGCATGAGATTGATCTGGTGCAGGATTTTATGGATGAGGAAAAGAAGAACCCGAAGTCTCTGGTCGTCGTCGGTTCGAATGAAATCTTCCAGGATCTTCAAAAGAACCTGATTCTGACCCGAGCTGAAATTGAAACGCAGACGGCTCGGGTCATCACGCTCGAGAGACAATTAGGCGTTGTCACCGATCAACTGGCCACCATGCTGGTTTCTGAACGGGAGCTGCATGATCTTGAACGCGAGGTTTCAGTCAAGCAGGAGAATTATCGTGCCTATCGGAACAAATTGGAGGCGCTCCGGCTATCGGACCAGATGGACCTCGGTCAGGTCAGTAACCTCAGTGTGATTCAGCCGGCCTCCGCGCCCATTAAGCCGATTCGTCCCATCATGGCACTGAATATGGCCTTAGGTTTCCTGATGGGTCTTCTAGCCGGTCTTGTGATGGCGATGTTCAAGGAGTTTGTCAGTGAACAGTTGACGACCCCTGGGTCCGTTGAAAATCGATTAGGACTCCCGGTTCTTGCCATTATTGATTTTGAATCTTAGGCCGAGATTGGCCTTGAGCCCGCGCGACCCAAAGGAGGCGGAGGACCCCATCATGATGAAACTCCTGCAGAAATCAAGATTAATGCCTCTTTATCATCGTATCGAAGCACATCAGGGGAAATCAGGAGGAAAACTCATTGTCCTCCTGAGCTGTTATCCAGGAGAAGGTGCTTCAACCGTTGCAATGTGCTTCGCCGAATTGTGTGGGGACATTCTGGGACGTTCGGTCGTGGTCGTTGAGGAAGAGGATTCCTTGAATGGAGAGCACCCGTCTGCCATACCATGCCAGCAGATGTCGGTCTGGCCTAAGGATCCAAAAGGGTCCGACCCGATCAGAGCGCGACCAGGCTTTTGCACGATGTCGACGCTCAATGAGGCTAAAGAAAAATTCGAGTATGTCCTCTTTGTCTCAAAATCCATGACCCATGTGACGACGGCGTTATCGATCGCTCAGCATGCCGATGGCGTCATTATGATCATTGAGTCTGAATCGACGAGTTGGAAGACGTGTCGTTGGGCCCGTGATCAGATCATTGGTTCTGGGGGAACGCTCTTGGGTGTGGTTCTCAATAAGAGGAAGCATCACCTGCCAGATTGGTTAAGACGCTTCCTGTGAGGTGTTCTTCAAAGAAGGGGCTGGATTTATTGAGCTGATCTTTCTCCTTCGAGAAAGAGGACAACCATTTTCTATAGCAGAGGACGCCATCTCACGGTAAACGCAAGGCTCAGATCCATGGCCTTGTCGAGAGGGTCTTCAACACGGAGAGGTGATCATGATGGTAGGCATTTTTTTTTGGCTTTGTATTTTCTTTATTGGTTATACCTATTTCCTCTATCCAGCCATCCTTTTTTTAATCACCCTTGGGCGGCGACAACAAACGATTCAAAGCGCGGGCGATCACCCCTCGGTCACCCTGTTGATTGCTGCCTACAACGAAGAGGTGAGCATCGAATCCAAGCTTGAAAATAGTCTCGCGCTTCACTATCCGGAGGGTTTGTTACAAATACTGGTTGCGGCAGATGGATCTGATGATCGAACAGTGGCGCTGGTAAGCCACTATGCGAATCGGGGGGTTGCCCTCAGTTATCGCCCTGACAGGAGGGGAAAGATGGCAGCGATCAATCGCGCGATGGAACAAGCCACCGGTGAGATTGTGCTGTTTTCAGATGCTAACAATCTTTACGATCTCAATATCTTGTCGGCCATGGTAAGACCCTTTTCAGATCCTCGCGTTGGGGGAGTGACGGGCGCTAAGCACATCATCAAAGGAGACGATCCATTAGGTGCCTCGGAGGGGCTTTATTGGAAATATGAGGCCTTTATTAAAGAGAAGGAATCGCTTCTCGGTTGTTGCACCGGGGTGTGCGGCGAAGTCTTTGCTATGAGACGAAACCTCTTTGAAGCGCCAGGCGACAAGACGATTAATGATGATTTCGCTTTAGCCATGAACCTGATTCGGCGAGGCTTCAGGATCCTTTATGCGGGGGATGCAGGATCTTACGAAAAGGCTTCTTTTAGCGCTGAGGAGGAGATCGCTCGGCGGGCGAGGATTATCGCCGGGCGCTATCAGGCGATGTTCGCGGGTTATCGGTGGCTCCCTTTTAGGAACCCTTTAGTCCTTTGGCAGATCATTTCCCACAAACTGTTGCGCCCAGGGGTACCCCTGGCCATGCTGGGGGCCTTATTGAGCAATCTTTTGGTGGTCTTTATCCCCCATCTCACGGCAGGGCCACACCCCTTCTGGTATTTGGCTCCACCACTTGGAAGTGAACTATTGGCCCTACAGATATTCTTTTATGGCTGTGCATTCTTAGGGGACGGCCGATTGAGCCGCGGCAAGATAGGAACCTTGCTTTATCTCCCTCGCTTTTTGCTTAACAGCAATCGAGCCGCCTTGATCGGCTTTTGGAGGTTCTTGAGGGGAAGGCAGACCACGGTTTGGGTCAAAGCGCAGCGTCAAATCCTTGATGTCACTGCCATCGAGGCGGCCACTAAAGTGCATGCTTCTAAGAAAGGCTCAGAGATCTCAATAAAAGATCATCATGCAGTGAGTAAAAGGGGGTGATAAATGGTTGTCTACAACACGATGGTTCAAGCCATGATCGTCAGAAAAATTAAGGTCATCGCCAATGATGAGCAGGAGGCTGCCTTGAAGGCAGAGCAAATCTTCAGGAATGATGTGAGTGATGGGGTCACGCATCTTGCCTTGGTCGTTGAAGGGGGGGCGGAGGGTCCTCAAACGAAAAGACACCAGGATGAGATCAGTGAACCCTTTGAGGAAAGACATGAAGCTGAAGACGGAGTCTGATGCCGAGGAGACCATCAAAATGCCCGGTTTTTGGAGCGATCCCTCAAGATGAAGGATCTGATCAGACGATGGCGCAAAGATTTAAAGCAGATTCCCCTTTGCTATGCGCTCTATCAGTCCAGCGCGGTGAGGAGAATTAAACTCAAGACCTTTTGGGTCTCACACTTTGAATGCCTCTACTCGAAAAAAATATCACTGTCTTATTCAGAGGGGATGGGGCATGTGTTTGGAATGATCACGACCCGGATTCCTGAACGGCCGGTTGATCTTGGGGCGAGTGGATCCATCGATATCTCCATCATTATTCCTGTCTATAACGTGGAGAGGTTTGTTGCGATGTGTCTTGACTCGGTCATTCGACAAAAGACCCGTTACACCTTTGAGATCCTGGTGATTGAGGATGGGTCGACCGATCAGTCTCTCGCGATCGTGGCCGCCTTTAAAGACGATCGAATCAGAGTCCTTTACCAGAGAAATCAGGGGGTTTCAGCCGCTCGAAACGCAGGGATTGATGCGGCGAGGGGGCGTTACCTTCTTTTTGTGGATTCTGATGACTACCTTTTGCCCGAGGCGCTAGAGACGCTGATGAATGCGGCGATTGAGAAGCAGGCAGATATCGTCCAGGGTCAATATCATCGAGTCAGTGAGCGCTCTCACTATCTCGGAGCATCGGATTTGCCCGTCACGGAGGTCGATCATTTTAATGGTTTTTTGCGTTACCCGGGGTTTGCTTGGGGGAAGCTCTTCAGAAGGAGGCTTTTCGATGGTATCCGATTTCCAGTCGGTTTTTGGTTTGAAGATACCATCATCCCGTTCCTTATTTTTAGTCGATGTCGCCTATTGACCTGCTTGCCGGAAGCCATCTGCGCCTACCGATCCAGCCGAACCAGTGTCTCGAATCGTCTTCATGGTCAATCGAAGGTGGTGGACACCTATACGGTGGTGGCAGAAATCTTGGTCATCCTCAAGTCTCAATTGAAACGAAATGAAAGCCCCGAGATCTATCGTTTGCTGCTATGGCAGCTCAGCGCGATGTCCTATCCTTCAAGGTTAAGGCATCTTGACGAGATGACGATTCGAAGTATTTTCATTCTGTCCGCCCATCTGATTCATCGCTACCGGGAGGCCTTGAGACT
>JBEIRQ010000341.1:0-2278 GCA_040375885.1 Methylococcus sp. | reverse complement strand
AGCTCCAAGAACCCCTCTTTACCCCCTCCACCAAAGCAGACCTTGGAGATCATGATGAAAACATCTCCTTTGAAAAAATGGAGGCGATCCTCGGCGATCGCCTGGCTCTAGAGGTTCGGGAGGTGAGCCTTAAGCTTTATCAGGAAGCAAGCGCTTATGCGCTTCAGCGCGGCATCATCATTGCTGACACCAAATTCGAATTTGGCTTGGATGATGAGGGAACCCTCCATCTCATCGATGAGGTCTTAACCCCAGATTCTTCAAGGTTCTGGCCCGTCGATCAGTATCAGGTCGGTATGAGTCCACCAAGCTTCGATAAACAATTCGTCAGGGATTATCTTGAAAGCCTTGACTGGAACAAGGCGCCACCGGCCCCACATCTCCCAGAAGAAATCCTTCAAAAGACATCGGCAAAATATCGGGAAGCCTTGGAGAGACTGACCTTAGAAAGGCCCTAAAGGCGCGTTCTTTCGGGGGGGTCGCCCGCCATCAAAAGAGGACACGCTTAAACCAAAGCCCTTGCGGCTTTAATGGCTTTAATACGATGAAGCCTTAAAGCCTCCCCCAAGGCAGGTCCAGAAAGCCCTTTTTCGATCAAAGGCTGCACCTCGACCGAGAGGGCCGCAGCATGGGCTTTCAAGAGCCAGTCCCTCTGAGGATAGGGCGTTGTTTCAAAACCAGGTCGGCCGCGGGCATCAGCAAGGCAAGCCAAAAGAAAAGGCTCAAGACCCTCTTTTTGCCTAAAGACATCAAGACGCTCCAGAAGGTCCACTAAGGTTTCAGGCCGAAGTTCAAGGGCTCGATGACTAAGGCCATGTTCCCGCATCACCCTAATCGCCAGTTTCTGATAGTTTTTGGGGACTCGAAGGCGCTGACAAAGAGCCTCAAGAACCGGGATTCCGAGGACTTCGTGGCCATGGTGGCTCGGCCACTTTAAAGGGTCGGTCAGGGCTTTACCGAGATCATGGGTGAGGGCCGCAAAACGCACCACAGGGTCTTGAGATAACTTGGCGGCCTGGTCAAGAACCAACAAGGTATGAAGGCCGGTGTCGATTTCGGGATGAAATTCTTTAGGCTGCGGCACGCCAAAAAGAGCATCGATCTCAGGGAAAAGACGCTTAAGAGCGCCACAAGCTCTTAAGACCTTAAAGAAAATGCTCGGCGTCTCTTCCAAAAGCGCCTTACCGACCTCTATAAAAACCCGCTCAGGAACCAAGGCATCGACTTCACCTGCCTTCACCATCTCCCGCATCAGATTCATGGTTTCATCGGCAACCTCAAATCCCAAGGGGTGGAAACGGGCCGCAAATCGGGCGACCCTTAGAATCCGAACCGGATCTTCACTAAAGGCGGGGGAGACATGCCTTAGGCGTTGTAGCTTAAGATCCAGAAGACCCCCATAGGGATCTATGAGGGTCCCCTCTTCCGATCTCGCCATAGCATTGATGGTGAGATCCCGCCGAATCAGGTCTTCTTCGAGGGTCACATCCGGTGCGGCGTGCACCAAAAAGCCATGATAGCCTGGCGCTGTTTTTCTTTCCGTCCGTGCAAGGGCATATTCTTCATGCGTTTCTGGGTGGAGAAACACCGGGAAATCTTTACCGACTGGCCGAAATCCTCTAGACAGCATCGCCTCAGGGGTCTCGCCAACGACCACCCAATCACGCTCATTGACCTCCCGCCCGAGGAGCTCATCGCGAACCGCGCCACCGACCAGATAGACCTTCATCCCGCTCTCAATTCCAACGTCATTGTTTCAAGACGTCCATTTTAGCCTCAACGCGTCCATTAAAAGATGGTCTAGCGATGATCCCCAATGGACCTCTAATCTGACTCGGGTTGCGCTAAAATGTGTGCCTTGAGAGCGCTGTCTTTTGTTCAACACCATCTCGACATGTCTTTAAAGCCCCGCATCGAACTCTTTTACTGCACCCAATGCCGCTGGCTGTTAAGGGCTGCATGGCTGGCCCAAGAACTCCTCACCACCTTCGAGGAGGAACTCGGTGGCGTCACCCTGATCCCCTCAACTGGCGGGCGCTTCGAGGTGAGGCTGGAAGAAGCGCTGATCTGGTCGAGAGCCATAGAAGGCCGGTTTCCAGAAGCCAAGGAGCTTAAACAGCGCGTTCGGGACCTGATTGCGCCGGATCGACCTTTAGGTCACTCAGACCAAGGTTGAAGCCTCTTCAGAAACTGTCCTTGCCCTTCTTTCGGACCTGCTCGTAAAAAGCATCCATGACATCGACAAACGACTCCTCCTTATCCCAGAAGGAGGGATAGT
>JBEIRQ010000159.1:0-4498 GCA_040375885.1 Methylococcus sp. | reverse complement strand
CACAAGCTCGTCCTGATGCGGTTTCGAATGGAAAAGACCCTTCGCGGGGTCACCCTTCGAATCGCTGGGGATCATCAACCACCAGATCCCGAGGCCTACCTCTCGAGCGTCGAGTTCCTCCAGGATCTTCGCCTGATTGACCGCTCCTTAAGGGGCCATGGCGATGCCGCCATCGCCCAACAGGAACTCCATGACCTCATTCGTCTGACGGAAACCTTTGGCTTCCACCTCATGCAGCTCGATGTTCGTCAAGAATCAAGTCATCACTCAAGAGCCGTTGCCGACATATTGAAGGTCGCCCTCCATATCGACTATGACCCCCTGAGTGAAGCTGAACGACTGAATCTTCTCTCAGAAGCGCTCGCCGCCCCCGGCGGCCTCATGTATGACCGCGCGCGCCTCTTCCCTGAAACCCGCGATACCCTCGAAATCTTCGAGACCATGGCGGTCATGCGCCGGGAGATTGGGGGTAATTGCTTTGGCAAATACGTCATCTCGATGACCCATCGCGCGAGCCATATCCTTGAAGTTCTCCTCCTTTCCGTCCAATGCGGACTCAGCGGCCGCATTGGCGGGCGCTGGTTCTGCCACGTCGGTGTCAGCCCGCTCTTTGAGACCATCGATGATCTCAACCGCATCGAGGAGGTCCTGGTGGATCTCTTTAACCAACCGGTCTATCTAGAACTGCTTAAAGCCTCTCATGAGCCGCAGGAAATCATGCTGGGCTACTCTGATTCTTGTAAGGATGGCGGCATCATGGCCTCTGCCTGGGGGCTCTATCAGGCGCAGCAGCGAGTAATATCGATCACTGAGCAGCGCGGTATTCGTTGCCGCCTCTTTCATGGCCGGGGAGGCACTGTCGGCCGTGGGGGCGGCCCGACCCATGAGGCGATCCTAGCGCAACCGCCGGATACGGTTCGTGGTCAAATCAAATTCACGGAACAGGGGGAAGTCCTTTTTTATCGCTACAACAACAAGGAAACCGCCATCTACGAATTAACCATGGGCATCACGGGCCTCATGAAAGCCAGCTTGAGTCTGATTCGCCCGGTCACGCATCCTCAACCCGAGCACCTTGAGATCATGCATGAACTGGCAGGTCTTGGAGAGGCCCATTATCGAACGCTCACCGAAAAGACCGACGGTTTTCTTGATTATTTCTACGAAGCAACCCCGGTCGGCGACATCGGGCAGCTTAATATCGGATCAAGACCTTCACACCGAAAGAAACAAGACCGTTCCAAATATTCGGTTCGCGCTATTGCCTGGGTCTTTGCCTGGGCGCAGTCCCGTCAAACCTTCCCCGCATGGTTTGGCATCGGACAAAGCCTTCAATCCTGGTCTCATGGCGCATCCAATCGCGAACAAACCCTCAAAACCATGTATCAGGAGTGGCCTTTTTTCAGGAACCTCTTAAGCAATGCCCAGATGGCCCTTAGAAAATCGGATATGACCATCGCCTCGGAGTACGCCCATTTATGTGTGGACCCCATCGCCGGCAAAACCATCTGGTCGATCATTAAGGATGAGCATGAAAGGAGTAAAGAGGCCATTTTGTCGATAGCTGATATCAACGAGCTGGTTGCTGAAAACCCTGCCCTTCTTGCCTCGCTGGCTCGCCGCGATGCTTATTTGGGTCCTCTCAACCATCTCCAGGTCGCTCTGATCAAAAAGGCCCGTGAATCATCGCCGGAAAATCCCTCAGCCAGCCCGTGGCTGAAGCCATTGCTTCGGAGCATCAATGCCATTGCCGCAGGAATGCGCAATACCGGATAATCTTCCTGACCAGTTTCAACGCTCATCAGGATCTAAAAGGTATTTCGGTGACCCATTGGCTCCTAAGGCTTCGCGTTCAATTCGGGCGGGCCTTCCACCCGACCCATGCCATGCTGGGATGGGCCCTCTTCATTGGTCTTCTTGGGGGCTTATCCTCGGCGGGCTTTCGATGGCTGAATATGGGCCTCAAAGGGCTCATGACCGGTCAATCAACCCATGATTTGGTCTTAATCGCTGAATCCTTAAGCCCTGAGATGCGCCTCCTGATACCGACCTTGGGGGGTGTTCTCGCCGGCATCGCCCTTAGCCTCGGGCACCGCATCGCTAAGGGTCAAAAACCGAGGGATTATTTAGAGTCGATCTCCCTCGGAGATGGGGTCATTTCTGCTAAAACCACCCTTCCGCGTCTTTTATCGTCGTTACTCTCGATCAGTTCAGGCGCCTCGATCGGCCGGGAGGGGGGCATGGTGCAATTGGCGGCCATGTTAGCCTCGGAAGTGGGGCAATTTTTTAAAGTCTCGCGCCCTCGTCTCCGCCTTCTTGTTGCTTGCGGCGGGGCCGCTGGCCTTGCATCGGCGTACAACACCCCATTGGCAGGCGCCCTTTTCATCGCTGAAATTGTGCTGCAGACGCTCGCGATTGAAGCCTTGGGGCCCCTGATCGTTTCGGCCGTGACCGCCACCTTGGTCGTCCGTCACTGGATTGGGATGAAGCCGATTTTTTCAGCCTCTGATTTCTCGGCACCGGTCGACATCGACGTGCTTCCGGTTATGGGCCTTGGAATCCTGATCGGTATCCTTGCACCGCTCTTCTTAATCATCCTCGATGGGTCGAGAAAACTATTCCAGCGTTTAAGGCTACCGCCCCCCTTGAGTATCGGGCTTGGCGGGCTTTTCGTTGGGTGGATTTCGATCAGCACCCCTGAAGTGTGGGGCAATGGTCATGCCGTCGTTGAAGCCCTATTCAATGACCCTCTGACCCTGTCGTGGGTCGTCAACATCCTCCTTTTCAAGGTACTAGCGACCGCCTTGGCGGTGGGGAGCGGCACCATTGGCGGGGTCTTTACCCCAAGCCTCCTCATTGGCGCCGCAACAGGCTGGCTTTCAGCCGTCGCAGCGCATCTCCTCATCCCCAGCCTCACCATCGATCCGGTGATTTTCGCGGCCTTGGGCATGGGCGCCTTTCTCGCGGGCACGACCCACGCCCCCGTCATGGCCATTTTGATGGTTTTCGAAATGACCCTCGATGCCAACCTGCTTCTCCCTCTGATTTTAGTGGCCATGACGGCCAGAACCCTCAGTGGCGCCTTGCACTCCAAATCGGTGTACAGTCAAACCATGGGCCGCCATAATCAGCTAAGGAGCGCGCATCACCTCCTTCATATTGGCGATATCATGGCGGCTCCAAGCCACGTGATAGACGCCAAAGCCAGCGTTAAGGCCGCAGGCCAGGCCTTCCTCAGAACCACCGCCGACCACCTCTGGGTGATTGATGATCAGGGCGGCTATCAGGGTCATCTCTCACTCGATCAACTCCGATCAGATTCAACGATCGATGAGCCTTTCGAAAACACCCTCGTCGAAGAACTCCTAGCGCCCTCATGTGTTTCTTTGAGGGTCAACGCTTCGCTTGCGGATGCCTTAGTCATTTTCGTTGAATCGGGGGCTAGGATCCTTCCTGTGACGGGACCTGATCAGCGATTGCTTGGCGAAATCACCCGTAACGACCTCCTTTTAGCCCTCGAAGGCGAAGCATCCCCATAGCCACCCCTACCCAGATAAAACTCCTCGATTTTCGAGCGGCCTTTTTTCAAGGCGCCTCAAGGTCCTGTTAAGATGGCTCCTCCTTGAGGGGGGGGACCGTGATCCTCCCGCTGAAGTTTCTATTATGATTGTGATTCTCTCAGGATCAGAATCACCCTCTAATTGACTTGGAGAGTCTTATGTCACATTGGTATGAAGATAATTCCCGCTCGATCGGCCATACCCCTCTGGTCCGCCTGAACCGGATTACTGATGGGGCTAAAGCCACCGTTCTGGCCAAAATTGAAGGTCGAAATCCTGCGTACTCGGTCAAATGCCGCATCGGCTCGGCGATGGTTTGGGATGCTGAAGAACGGGGTCTTTTAGGGCCAGGGAAAGAAATCGTTGAACCCACGAGCGGCAATACCGGGATTGCTCTCGCTTTTGTCGCTGCTGCCCGCGGTATTCCCTTAACCCTCACGATGCCAGAAACCATGAGCATCGAGCGGCGAAAGCTCCTGGTCGCCTATGGCGCCAAACTGATCCTGACCGAGGGCGCTAAAGGGATGCCTGGAGCGATTGCGAAGGCTGAAGAAATAGCAGCCTCAAATCCCGATCGCTATGTCCTCTTGCAGCAGTTCAAGAACCCCGCGAATCCAAAAATCCACGAAACCACCACCGGCCCTGAAATCTGGGAAGACACCCAAGGGGCTGTGGATATTTTTGTCGCAGGCGTTGGCACAGGCGGCACGATCACCGGGGTCACCCGCTACCTCAAAAAAACCCGGGGTAAGGCGATTATCTCGGTCGCCGTCGAACCTGTTGCAAGCCCTATTCTTAGCCAAAAACGAGCGGGTGAGGAATTAAAGCCAGCTCCCCACAAGATCCAAGGCATTGGTGCCGGGTTTGTTCCAGAAAACCTTGATCTTGATCTGGTCGATCTTATTGAACAGGTCAGCAACGAAGAGGCCATTGAGACT
>JBEIRQ010000241.1:0-3188 GCA_040375885.1 Methylococcus sp. | reverse complement strand
GCGCGTTCATGGGCGTGACTTAGAATGCCTGCCTCCCGTTGTGTAGAAAGTGCAAAGCTTCCGGCCATGATGGTCATCAGGCTGATAACCCAGAGGACCATGACCAGCGCCATGCCGCGTTGTCGATCGAGACCTTGTCTCATGGTTACCTCAGCATCTGCGCTTTGGGGGCGATGAGGAGCGTTGGCCAGGGTTCCTCGCCGGCCCTCTCGATCTCGACCCGGATGAGTGTGGGTAACTGGTATTCATGCCATTGCTTCGACCATGTCCCGGCTTGGCCTGCCGCTGCAACCGTATTGCCTGCCTCTGGGGTGGGGCCAAAATAGGATAATTTCAAGACTTTGATATGGTCGATGATTGCGAGGTCATCAAAGGGTTCGGGAGCCGCCTTGTCTCCTTGGGGGTTCGATTCATAGGGAACAATGAGGACGTTCAATGACTTGTTGTCATCATCGCCGGTCACCGAAAGGCTAAATCGGTAAAGCCCTCCACCTTCAAGTTGGTCGGGGAGTGGGGCGATATAGGAGAGCGAGGTTTCGGTGCCCACCAACGCCGGCTCCATTTCGCCGCGGCCATTGATTCCTGATATTGGGACCAGGCTTCCGATGTGGCGACTTAAGAAGCCTTCGACCACATAAAGTCGGCTCGCTTTCACCATCCGCTCTTCACCTGCCTCCCAGCTTTCGGCCCCAATGCGGAGGCTGCCCGTGAGGACCAGCATCATCATTCCAAGAAGGGCCGTCCCAATCAGGACTTCGATCAGCGTAAAGCCATCATCAAAAGACCTTGGCCGCCGCGTCATGGGGATTTGTCCTGAATCAGTCGAAGGGTCTCAAGGTTAAAAGCCCGGGGGTCTTCCTCACCTCCCCACTCCACCGTGAGTTCAACCCAGTAAGGCATGAATCCCAATGTCTGATCACCCAAGAGGCTCTGATCAACGTTATAAGGGGTGACATTGAAGCTCCAGCGGTAGCCTCCTTCGAGTTCACCCTCGGTGATGCCGGGTTTCAAAGGAATTTCGGTGCCAAGGCCATTCAGCATCGACTCAGCGGTCAAGATGGCTCGGTAATAATCATCGGCGGTCCTTGCGATTTGACCGCCTCCGGCAAAAATCCGAAGGAGGACGCCGAGGCAGAGGGATAGCACGGCAAAAGCGACGAGGATTTCAAGCAATGAAAAGCCGGATTGCCCCCGCCCATTCTTAATGATCACCCGAATCCCCCTCGCCGATCGTGATCTCGCCGGTTAACCAGTTGATATCGACGACCCGAGTTTGCTTGGCGGCGATCAGGGTCACCCTGCCGCCCGTTGCCGATCCATCTGGGAAGAAGCGAATGCGTCCGGTCCCCTCATCAAGGGTTTCGGTCGCCGTCGTGAAAAGTCCGAGTTCGATCCCAGGAGGTAAGCGATAAAGTTTAGGTCTCCCTGAGACGCGATAGGTGTGATGGAGGGTATTTAGTTCGAAGAGGGCATCTTCCCCTCGAATCATCGCATGGCCTCGGGTATATCGAAGCGCCGAGGCGACGTCGCGCGATGCGGAGTAGAGTTGGGCTCTCGCGATGGCCGGACCGAAGCTTGGGACCAAGGTGCCCATCACGATGCCGGCGATGGCCAGCACGATGAGCATCTCGATCAGGGTAAAACCCAAAGCCACGGCCCTTTTGCCTTTTGGCCCTTTTTGAGTGTCAGCCCACCCTCTGGGTGGCGCCAAGAGATCGGCCGCCGCCAAGGGGCAGTCAGAGGCTTTTTTTAAAGCCAAAGGGTCGGCGGGAATCACTCCCAGCTATTAACGTCCCGATCTTCACCATCACCGCCTTCGGTGTTATCGGCGCCCAGCGTAAAAATATCAAACTTGCCATGCTCCCCTGGAATCACATAGTGATAGGGGTTATTCCATGGATCAACCGGCATCTTCTTTTTCCGAAGATAAGGTCCGTTCCAGAATTTGGCCGTGGAGGGTTGCTCAATCAGAGCCCCAAGGCCCTCTTCTGCGCTCGGGTAGCGGCCGGCATCCAATCGATACATGTCGAGGGCTGAGGCGAGCTCTTCGATCTGAAGCTTGGCGGTTTTAGTTTTTGATTCCCCAAGATGCTTGATGACTTGCGGGCCGACAAGACCGGCGAGTAGGCCAATGATGGCGAGAACAACCAGGAGCTCGATCAGGGTAAAGCCGCGAACTCCTTTTAGTGCGTGGCGATGGATGTTGATGTTTGCTGGATTCATGCGATGTCTTCTTGATGAAAATCGGTGGTATCGATGCGTTGAAGAGTGGTGGTCTCACCCTCCTCTTCACTAAGGCTATTCTCCCATTTTAACCTGAGATAGGCGAATGGATTTGAACTGATGGTGCGCTAGAAGGCGAGATCATTGACGCTGAGGATGGCCATCAAAATGGAGATAATAATACCCCCGATCATCAATCCAAGACCCACGATCAGGATGGGCTCAAGAAGCGCCAGGAGGCGTTGAATGGATATTTTGATTTCCTTGTCATAAGTCGTCGCGACCCGATCGAGCATTTCCGGCAGCTGGGCGGACTCTTCACCGAGTTTGAT
The DNA here is from genome assembly GCA_040375885.1 of Methylococcus sp. Lineage (GTDB taxonomy): Bacteria > Pseudomonadota > Gammaproteobacteria > Methylococcales > Methylococcaceae > UBA6136. The sequence goes on along the minus strand of JBEIRQ010000241.1, from coordinate 633 downwards.
CATCTGCATGGCCAAGGAGGGAAAGATCTCTGCTTCCATGAGGGGGGCGGTGAGACCGCCGCCTTCCTTGAGGCTTGAGACGGCCAATTCCAATTTCTGGGCGACCAGACGATTTTCAAGCGTGTCCTTGACGATCGACAGAGCCGCTAGGAGGGGAACGCCATTACTCAGGAGAGTTCCAAGGGTCCTGCTGAAACTGGCGACCTGGAATTTCAGCATCAGATCGCCAAAAAGGGGTAGTTTCAGCATCCAGCCATCCCAAATCAGGCGCCGAATGGGGTCTGACTTTTGATAGCGAATCCAGCTGCTGACCCCCGCAAAGACTGGAATAGCGGTCCACCAATAGGAGCGAATGGCATCGGCTGAGCCGACCACGATCTGGGTTGGGAGCGGGAGCTCTTTGCCTGCGCTGTCAAACATTTCGGTGAATTGTGGGACCACGAAGGTCAGCATCAGCAGCAGGGAGCCGAAAGCCATGATGACCAGAATGATGGGGTAGATCATCGCCGTTGAGACGGTATCTTTGAGCTCTTTAGAGCTATCTAGATATTGGCTCAATCGGTCGAGGACGACCTCGAGGGCGCCGCCTGCTTCGCCGGCGCGAATCAGGTTCAGATAAAATCTTGAGAAGAT
>JBEIRQ010000320.1:0-2439 GCA_040375885.1 Methylococcus sp. | reverse complement strand
TTCTTGGCCTCTTTCTGGATCACCCTCCGCATGAGCTAAAAAAGCCGCGCAACCTAAAATGGCACTGACCCAAATCATCGAAAGCCTCATGCCCAAACCTCCTTCTTGTTGGACGTTATTTTTTTAATTCAGTCATCCGTGGCTGGCGCCCTCCATCAGAGGGAAAAAATCACCAAAGCCCGTATCCCGCCATAAAATACGGGTACACTAGAAAAGTCAATAACTCAGGCACCCAGAGACCCTTGAATTCCCTTTATCATCAGGCCAGTTTTCTGGCGAGCGCCTCCCGCCTTAACAATGCACCTTCAGATATCGGCCTTGAAGTTGCCTTCTCAGGCCGCTCCAATGCGGGTAAATCAAGTGCCATCAACACGATCACTCAGCAAAAATCCTTGGCACGGGTCAGCAAAACGCCAGGTCGTACCCAATTGCTCAACTTCTTTCAGTTGGATGAGGAGCGGCGACTGGTCGACCTCCCAGGATATGGTTATGCCAAGGTTCCGGAGGGGATGCACAAGTCATGGGGGAGCATGATTGAAAGCTACCTCAGCCAGCGTTCGGCACTCAAGGGCGTCTTTCTCATCATGGATATCCGTCACCCGCTCACCGATTTTGATCAGCGGATGATCGAATGGTGCCAACATTTTGACCTGGCGCTGCATGTCTTGTTAACCAAGTCCGACAAGTTGTCCCGCGGAGCCGGCATGGATGTCCTTAAGAAAGTTCGGGGAACCCTCAGCGCGCGGTACGCCCAGCCGGTCACCGTCTCTTTGTTTTCTTCTCTCAAGCGGTCCGGCATCGAGGAGGCTCACCAAGTCCTTGATGGCTGGTTCGAGGTCCAAATAAAAGCCCCTTAGGACCGGTTGGTGTTCGAAAAAAACCCCGGCGGTCATGGGGCCGCAGGGGTGTTGAATGCCCTTAGGGGGGATCATTAGGGCAACCCGTCTCGGAGAGGTTCAATAGGGCTATCATTAAGACCCTAGCGATTCTCATTTGGTTCAAATCGATAACGGCTTTTAAACGCCGAGTCCGACCCGCGGATGTTTAGGAACTTAATGCATCTTCAGGGAACGAACAGGTGATCTGGTGCCCACCCGGCATAAACCTTGTTGAGAACCCTTCATGACCATAAAAAAACTGATCACTATCCATTTTCACCTCGCGGTGTTTGTTTCCATCGGCTTAGGCATTGCTGCATTCAATCAGCCTGATTGGGTGCTGGCTGATGAAGAAGGCCTCTTTGGTCCGTTACGCAATAATCTTTTGTTCGCCGTGGCTTATTTGCTTCTTGGGCAAATTGGCCTTTGGGCGACCCGTTATCAGAAAGGTGGATATTTCGAGGCGTTATTGATGGGGTACACGTTTATGGCCACCGCCTTTGGCGCCAAGATCTATGCCGATGTCAACGGAATGCCAGTCTCACCGGTCTTTGTGATGTCGCTTTATTACTTTGCGTTCGCGCATTTTCTCTATTATTTCCTTGCTAGACCGAAGGAGTCAGATTCTGATCCAACGGTTGGTTGATGCGGGCTGTGTGAATGGCGGCGCATCTTGGCTTAACACAAGGCATCCTTTTTAACCGTCTGGTGGTAACATCGGGGCGACTCATCCCTTTCGCGCGGAGATTTGATGAATAACACGAGCCACGTTCCTTTTCATCTGACCAGCCCCTCTGGCCTTGAGATCAAGATCAATGGCAATGGCTCGATCAGTCGCTTTGAATACAAAGATATTGTTCTCAATCTTTTTCCTGGGAATCAGATCGAGGGCGGGCTGAGCACGATTTATCTTCGTTACTTTGATCCTGAGGCTCGGGTAGTCCCCCTTTTTGGGCCTCAAAGTGAAGCCCGCTATCATCTCGATGCGGGTGCGTTTGTCGCCAAGGGGCGGTTCGAAGGGCTTCATTATGAGGTGCGCCTCGAGCTGTCTTCGGAAGCGTTGGCCTGGTTCTGGCACGTGACCCTAAAGAATGTGGGCGAGGCAGATCTTTTGGTTGATCTGATCCTCACCCAGGATATCGCCTTAGCGCCCTATGGCGCTATCCGGCTCAATGAATACTACGTGAGCCAATACCTTGACCACACCGCCCTTGACCATCATCAGCGGGGGACGGTCGTCGCAACTCGCCAAAATCTGGCGATGGGGGCAAGGAACCCTTGGTGCCTCATCGGCTCATTGGGGCGAGGCGTCAGCTATGCGACGGATGCCCTCCAGCTGGTCGGGGTCGGACGTCCTGATGGGGTCGCAAAGGGCCTCCTTGAAGGGCTGCCAGGTTGCCGTTTGCAGCATGAACATGCCATGGTCTCGATTCAGGATACGCCCATCAGCCTGAAGGCAGGGGAGACGGCACACACCGGTTTCTTCGGTTGGCTGGAGGAGGACCATCCCGAAGCCACATCCCCCTCGGATTTAATGTTTGTCGATCGTGCTTTGGGGTTG
>JBEIRQ010000270.1:0-2967 GCA_040375885.1 Methylococcus sp. | reverse complement strand
TTGAAAAAATGGCCACGCCACTGTACCCGGGCTTTAAGGCATCTAGATAAACGGCATGAAACCCCTCGGGCCGAAAGAGTTCGTCCTTTAGTTGATGTTCCTGTGCCTTGGTTTCCTGAAGGCACACCACATCAGCCGCTTGGAGGGCCATCCAGTCGAAAAATCCCTTGCGGGCAGCCGAGCGAATGCCATTGGCATTCAACGAGATGATGCGCATCAAATAAGTCTCATGGTGATGAGGGCGCGCTGGGGGCCGCTATGGGAGTGGGCTACAAACTGTTGGCTTGCCATTTGATGTCTCTTTAGGTAGAGTGACGGGTTTATTTTGGTCCGCACGTTTTGCAGGAAAACCCCTCATGAAGACGGAAACTCACCCTAATTACACCACCCTGACGGTCAACTGCAGCTGTGGTAACGCCTTTGAGACGCGCTCGACGCTTGGCAAAGATCTCCACGTCGAAGTCTGTGCGGCCTGCCATCCATTTTATACAGGGAAGCAGAGACTCGTCGACACGGCAGGTCGCGTCGATAAGTTCCGCCGCCGCTACAGTCGCTAGTCCAAATGGACGGGCTTTCGCTTTAAGTAAAGCCCGGTTGTTGAGGCGATCTAACTAGGATCGCCTTCCCCCCCCTGGTGTATCCTGGTCTTGGTGGACCACGGCTATTCTCTAAAAGAGCGATTCAACTTCCTTGCCCGGTTTGACCTGAGGCTTGGGTCGTGGTCGACTCTCGCCGTTCGGGTCCTCTTTCCCAAGGCTCACACTGCTTTTATTCTGACTGGATCTTGATCCTTCCCGCTTGTCCTGTTTCTTGAGGGAGATATATTCATAGTCGGGTGTCGCCGATTTGCTGCCGATCTTGACTCGGCGATAGTCTTTAGAGGGTTCAGGTGCCGCGAACAGGGTGACCGGTTTGTCCTTCAAGGCTTCCTCCATGAACTCAATCCACATCGGTAAGGCAAGATCGCCGCCCATCTGGTTGTGGCCGAGGCTCTTGTAGACATCGTAGCCAAACCAAGCAATGGTCACGAGTTCCGGGGTATAGCCATTGAACCAAGCATCATAGGACTTGTTGGTGGTGCCTGTCTTGCCGGCGATGTCCGGGCGTTTTAAGGCAAGAGCCTTCCTTGCGGTTCCGAAGCGGACGACATCCTTCAGCATCGAGTTCATCATGAAATGAACCTCAGGGGTGAGCACCCGTCGAGCGGTGCCCTCTGTGGGTTCTGAGCCTGGATCACACTCCACACAAGCCGTCGGCGGGGTGGCTTGGTAGATCGTCTTGCCACTGTCGGTATCCACCCGATCAATGAAGTAGGGGTTGATCCTGAAGCCGCCATTGGCAAATACCGAATACATCTGAGCCATTCGAAGGGGGCTTGCAGATCCTGCTCCCAACGCGAGGGGAAGAACCTTTGGAAGTTCGTCCGGTTCAAACCCAAAACTCAAGGCCAACTTAATCGCCTTGGTCACCCCGACTTTATGCAGGAGCTTGACGGCGACGATGTTACGGGAATAGGTCAGGGCCGTCCTTAAGGGGGTAGGGCCATAAAAGCGGCGCGAGGCATTCATCGGTGTCCATTTGCCAAAGCTGACTGGAGCATCGACCACGATGGAGGAGGGGGTCATGCCTTCCATCAGCGCCGTCGAGTAGATCACGGGTTTGAAACCTGACCCGGGTTGTCGTTTCGATTGAATGGCGCGATTAAATTTATTGTAGTGAAAATCATAGCCACCGGCGATGGCGATGACCTGACCATCCTTGGGGAGGACGGACACCAGGGCGCCACCCACTTCAGGAATTTGGGTGAGTTTAAGGTGCCCGTTGCTGTCACGAAGCCTTAGGACATCGCCTGGCACTAGGGCTTTTCTATTTTCTCCCTTGATCCGCTGATTATTGAGCCATTGATGGGCCCAGGCGAGATCTTGTGAGGATAAGGTCATGCGTTTACCTTGGCCAAGATACACCTCGGCGCTGGATCCTTTGAGGCTGGTGATCAGTGCTGGGATCGTGTCACCCAGCTTGCCTGGAACGGCTAATTGACGATCCCAGGCCGCTTCATCGACATATTTCTTGAGATCGATATGCTCTTTAATCGCATGGAAGCGCCTTTTTTCATCAAAATGATGAAGATTGGAACGCAGCGTCTTTTCGGCCAACAGCTGGAGTCTAGAATCAATGGTCGTTTTCACCTGATAGCCACTGGAATAGGCTTCTTCACCATATTGCTCAAACATCTGGTTCCGAACAATCTCCGCAATATAGGGGAGGTCGAGATCCATGTTGTGCGCATGCAATAGAGCGGTATTGGGTTCCTGCATGGCCTGGCGATAGGCTTCATCGGTAATGAAGCTCCCTTCTTTCATCCGCCCCAGCACATAGTTCCTCCGGGTCATGGAGCGATCCGGATTGATGATGGGGTTGAAGGCGGAGGGTGCCTTTGGGAGGCCCGCAATCATGGCGGTCTCAGCCAGCGATAGTTCATCCAAGGTCTTGTTGTAATAAACCTTGGCCGCAGCTGTCACCCCATAGGCATGATTGCCGAGGTAAATCTTATTCAGATAGAGCTCTAGGATTCGTTCCTTGGGGAGTTCTGCTTCGATCTTGATCGCGAGAAGGATTTCTCGGATTTTACGAAGGAAGGTTTTTTCGTTACTGAGAAAGAAATTGCGGGCGACCTGCATCGTAATGGTGCTGCCCCCTTGCCGTTTCTCACCGGTCATCACGTAGGTCACGGTGGCTCTTAGAAGCCCCTGGTAATCAAAACCTGGATGATCGTAGAAGCGATTATCTTCAGCTGCAAGGAAGGCTTGTACCAGGGGTTTTGGAACGTCTTTCAGTTCAACCGGATATCGAATCTTCTCACCAAATTCACCGATCAGGAGGCCATCACGGCTGTAGATGCGCATCGGCGCTTGGTAATGGATGTCATTCAGAGCATCCAGGGTGGGGAGCTGTGATTGAAGGTAA